>JBKJRK010000420.1:0-10296 GCA_046593135.1 Tepidisphaeraceae bacterium
AAAACGCCCGGCGGGTGTCGTCGTCAAAATTCGGTCGGGAGGTGTCGAAATCCACTGTATCCGGGACCGTGACCCCGCCGAGTAGGCGCACGCCGACGTTCCCGAATTCCGCGTCGAGATTGACGGCGTCGACGTATTGGCTCAGCGTCAGCCCCGTCGCCCATTCGGCAAACTGCCGCCCGCCGGTGACGGACAGTTCGTTGTCCCACGCGCGGCGTTGGTAAGCGGTAAGATATCGGCGGAGGTCGAAGCGGTAGTAGCCCTCTTCGAGCTCGCCTTCAAAAGCGTTGTCGTTGCCGTCAAAGCTGTCGCCGGCGTGGAAATCGCGGTACGCGAAACGCGCCCGGACGTAAAAATCGTGGACCCCGTCGAAGTTCAGCCGACCGTAGGGGACGATCTCGTACTGTCGTAAGATGTGGGTATCACCGAGCGAATCTTCGAGCGACAAATACCCGGCGGTGAGGTACGCCCCGTAATCGAACAGCGCCCGCTGCGATGCCGGGACGTCGCCCCCGGCCCGGGTCTGCGTGTCCCGGCGTATCTGTTCGAGCTGGCGCTCCAGCCGCTCGACGCCTGCTTCCTGGGCAAGGGCGGATACGCCGCTCAGGGCGATCGCCGCAGTGGCAATCACGACTATATAGATGACCGCGATTCGGAAACGACTGAAAAAAGCCGCGACCGTAAGGGAGCGGTTTCCTAAGATGAACACGACCGCTCCATGACGGTCGCGGCTCCTTGGTCGTTTCACAATCCCGCGCTCATATTTTGGTCTGAAGGTCATGCCTCCGCCCCGTCTGCGACCATCGTTCATCGATCGTCCGCCGCCAGTATACGCGGCGCCTCCCTGGACACGCAAAGAGCCGCAACGTTGCGTGCCGCCGTGTGTCGCGTCTGATATGCTCGTGGCACGATGACGGCTCCGCAGCGGAAGCGCCTCTTGTCCATCTGGACCTTCGGCACGCTGCTCACGCTGCTCGTGCTCGCCGCCGATTACGCAGGACGCCTCGCCCCGCTCGAACGCGCTCTGTATGACGCCCGCGTCCGTTATTGCCAACTCGCCGCCAAACCCGCGACCGACAAGCTCCTTCACGTCGACATAGACGACAACGCATTAGCCCAGGAAGGGCAATGGCCTTGGGACCGCAGCCGCATTGCCGCGCTGATCGATGAACTCGATCGCGCCGGCGCCAAAGCGATTGTGCTCGACATCCTGTTCTCCGAACGAAAGGACCCGACGCTTCGGCAGCGCGACGACGGGACGCTCGAGACGATCGACGGCGATCAGATTTTGGCCGATTCCATGGCCCGGGCCGGAAATGTGATCCTCGCCGCCTCCCTCAGTGTCAAGCCGCCCGGCGATAGCGACCCGGTCGCGGTTGCTATGGACAATGTGCTGGTTCGGGATCTGGAGATGCCGGCGCGAGAGCTGGCGAAACACTTCGAGGGCGATCGCTCGCTTCCCGCCTTTGACAAAGGCCGCCTAAGCACCGAGTTTCTGGCCGCGCGCGGGCGGGCGATGGCCGTGCGCATCGCGCTGGAGCTTGACCGCGGCGCCGCAACGGCGGACGAATTGGCCGCCCGCCTGCTCCCAAAATCCGCCGCCAGCGGGCGGAGCAATGTTGGTCCGGTCGCCAGGCAGTTTCGCGAAACGTACGACATTGTCCTCGCGTCGCGCGCACTTCGGCGATTTACGATTCCAACACCGCCCGGCGCTCCCGTGCTGATCAACTCCAGCAGCGGCACGCTTCCGATTGCAAAGTTGAGCGAGGCGGCTGCCTCCGTCGCGTTCGTCGACTACCTGCCGGAATCAGACGGGGTCGTCCGGAGCATCCCGCTCGCGGTACGCTACGATGGGGGTATTCTGCCTCAAATCAGCCTCGTAGCAGCCTGCCTTGCGATGGACGTCGGCCCGACCAACCTGCGCTTCGGGCCCAATGAGACGATCATTCCCCGCCCGTCGGGCGAGATTCAAATTGCAGCCAAGGCTTATCCCGCCGGACGTTTCGCAGGCACGCAGATGTTCTTAGACATCCCGCTCCTCGGCAAATCATCGGACGGCAATCTTCCCTGGGAGCGTATGTACGACGTGCCGGCTCACAAGGAGCCGAAGCTGCGCCTTAGTGTGATGAATATCCTTGCCGCCGCCCAGACTCGCGAAAACTTCGCCGGGATCACCGCCCGCACGCTGATTCGCGTGTATGAGACTCTCGACCCGTCACGTGTCGAGGAACTAGTCGAGGCTGCAAACGAGCCGTCCGAGCAACTACAGCGACGAGCGCGCGAGGCGGTCGAGGAATTCGCGCATCAGACCGAGCAGCTCAAACAACAGACCACTCCAACGGACCAGGAGAAAACGCACCTCGCCGCCTTGGAGGCACTTCATCGCGAGCGCGCGGCGCTGACAAACTTTGCCCGCGACGACTTCTCCGACGCGAAGCTGGCCGCGCTGCGGGGTAAGGTCGAAGGGCGCGTGGTGTTCGTCGGATCCGTCGCAACGGGTGCTCACGACTTCGTCCCGAACAGCATCGATCCGAAGTGTCCCGGCGTGTATCTTCACGGCGCGGTCTTCAACGCCATCATGACCGGCGAATTCTGGCGAAACGCGCCGCGCTGGATCACTTACGCGCTGACCGCCCTGCTCGGCCTGCTCACCACCTTGGCCGTCGCCGCACTCGATCTGCCCAAAGCGTTCGCCTCGATCCTTTTTCTCGCCGGCGGATATGCGGCGGTTAACGGTTATCTGCTGTTCGACCGCTACAACATTATTGTCGGCGCCGCCGGGCCGATCGTGGCGACGGGCGTGGTGTGGTCGGGGGTGACGTTGATCCAATTCATCCGGGAGATTGGCGAACGGAACCGACTCACCCGCCGGTTCCGATCGTACGTCGATCCGACGCTCGTTAATTACGTCATCGAGAACCCCGAGCAGGTGCGACTCGAGGCCCATGAGATGGAGCTGACGGTCGTTTTTACCGACCTGGCGGGGTTCACTTCCTTGTCGGAGAAACTGCGGGCGCAATCGGCCAAGCTACTGGGCGAATACATGGAGGCGATGGTTCCCCTCATTCGCGCCCGGAGGGGTTACGTCAACAAGTTTCTCGGCGACGGGATCATGTTCTTCTTCGGGGCGCCGCTCGACAACCCCGACCACGCGTCCGACGCCGTGGCGGCGGTGTTGGACATGCAGAAAGCGCTCGGGCCTTTTAACGACGGCCTGATCCGACAAGGCCTACCGACGCTTTCGATGCGGGCCGGAATTAGCACCGGAATGATGGTCGTCGGCGACGCCGGACCGTCGTTCGCGAGCGACTACACGGTGCTCGGCGACGCCGTTAACTTTGCCGCCCGGATCGAGTCGGCCAACAAGGCGTTCGGTACCGCCAACCTCATCTCCGCCCGGACGGCGGAACTGGTAAAGGATCGCTATGTCACGCGGCCGATCGCCAACCTGCTTGTCGTCGGGAAGCAGGAGTCGGTCATCGTCCACGAGGCCATGGCGCCGATCGAGGGCGCTACCGAGGACCAAAAACGGATCGCCGCTTTAACAGCGGACCTTGTCATCGCATTCGCCGCTTGTCAGTTCGACGCCTGCTCCACCGCGATTGCGGAACTCGAATGCCTGGCCGGCGCCTCGAAGCTCACGGCGTGTTATGTCGAGGAAATCAAAGTCCAGCGCGAACGGGGTCCCGATCCCGCCTTTTGCGGCCAAATTCAGCTCTTCGCTAAATAACGGCCCGGCTGCCGCAGCGCGTCTGAGGTTGATTCGCGCGTGCCCTGAAAACGGCTGGACCCTGCGCCGCGACCAAGGCATCATACTGCCATGATTGGATACTCACCCGTCATCGTTACATTTCTGGCACTCATGACGGCCGGCGCCCAATTCGCTGGTGGCGACGCAACCGCTTCGCCGCCGGCCGACGCGAAGCTCGACCTGTTTCTGCTCATCGGGCAGTCCAACATGGCCGGCCGGGGGAAGATCGAACCACAGGACCAGAAGGCGCACCCACGCGTTTGGAAGCTCGACAAGGAAGACCAGTGGGTTCCCGCGATCGATCCGTTGCATTTCGACAAGCCCCAGGCGGGCGTTGGGCTGGGTCTGACGTTCGGCAAAGTTATTGCGGAATCGGATGAAAAGGTCCACGTCGGCTTGATCCCGTGTGCCGTCGGAGCGACTTCAATTGACCAATGGCGTAAAGGCGACAAGCTGTACGACGAGGCCGTCCGCCGGGCGAAGATTGCCACGAAGCACGGCCGTATTGCGGGCGTCTTATGGCATCAGGGTGAGGCTGATTCAAATCCCAAGAAAATTGACGCCTATTCCGGCAAGCTTGAGCAGTTGATTGCCGACCTTCGTAAAGATCTTGATGCGCCGGACGTCCCGTTTGTGCTGGGCCAGCTCGGCGCATTCCGGGCAGAAAGGGTTCCCGGCACGACCGCGTTGAATGAAGTGCTGATGAAGTTCCCGGAAACGCACGCGCGGACGGCGTGCGTCGAATCGACCGACTTAACCGCCAAGCCCGATCAAACCCACTTCGACTCAGCCGGGCTGCGCGAGTTCGGACGACGCTACGCCGCCGCGTATCTGAAGCTCGCCGGCCAGCCGACACCCGCAGTTCCGGCGAAATGAACGCGTATGGTCTGCCCGAAAACCGGCTCCCGCGTTCGTTCCCATTGTACGTTGGGCGGCACTTGCACCTCGCGATCTCGCACGGACCGGTCAACGAAAGTTGCCGAGGCGTCCGCGTTTAGATAGAAATGCCGCTCGTCACCGTTGTGCCGAAAGTTAACGTTACCGCGCCCGTTGTTGAAGGACAGGTTGACCATGTGGATCCAACGCAAATCCCCGTCTTATCTCGCCCTCGGCGGCGCCGTCGCCGCCGGCTTCCTAACGCTTTCCGTTCTGTCGCTCGCCGTCGGGATCACGGGGTGTGACCGCGGCAAGTCGCCGTCTCCAACGACGACGGGGGCCCGTTACAAGATCGGCTTCGCGAATATCGCCGAGGATTTCCCATTCGCCGTGCGCGTCCGGGAGGGGATCGAGCGGGCGGCCAAGGAAGCGGGCAACGTCGATCTCGTCGTCATGAACAACCGCATGGACGGCCAGACGGCGCTAAACAACGCCGACAACTTTTTGGTTCAAGGCGTGCAGGGCGTGGTCGAGTTTCAGACCGACGAGCAGTTCGGCCTGGCGATCATGGACAAATTCAACGCCGAGAAGATTCCCGTGATCGCGATCGACATCCCGATGAAAGGCTCCACCTTCTTCGGCGTGAACAACACCGCGGCCGGGAAGATGGCGGGCGAGGGCCTGGGAAACTGGGTCAAGAAACACTGGGACGGAAAGGTCGACGCGCTGATCATGCTCGAGCTCCCCCAGTCCGGCCCGGTCCCGGCGGCGCGAATGAAAGGCCAGCGGGACGGACTCGAAGCCGTCGTCGGCCCGATCGACGAGGCGAAGGTCAAACATCTTGACAGCAAAAACACCCTTGAAGAAGCGCACCGGCTGGTGAAGGACGTCCTGAACACGCTTCCGGACGCGCGCCACATCGCCATCGTCAGCATCAACGACGACACCGCGCTCGGCGCCATCGGCGCCGCGGAGGCGGCGGGCCGGGCGAAAGACGTCGCCGTCGTCGCAATCGACGGCAGCGACCGGGGCCGTGAAGAAATCCGCAAGGCGGACAGCCCGCTGGTCGGAACCACCGCGTCATTCCCGGAGAAGTATGGCGACAAGATCATTCCGGTCATGCTGAAATTGCTCAAGGGCGAGCAAGTCCCTCCGGAGGTCTACACCGACCACGTCTTCCTGACGCGAGAAAACGTCGAACAGTACTACCCCCGGTAGGTGAGCATGCCCCCCGTCGCGCCGCTGCTGGAAATGCGAGGAATTCGCAAGAGTTTCTCCGGTGCAGAAGTTCTGCACGGTGTGGACCTGGTCCTCCACGGCGGCGAGGTTCTCGCGCTGCTCGGGGAAAACGGCGCGGGTAAATCGACCCTGATGAAGATCCTCCACGGGGATTACTCGAAAGACGCCGGGCAGATTTTTCTCGACGGCCGGCCGGTGGAGTTTCGCACGCCGCGGGACGCGCAGCGCGCCGGCGTCCGGGTGATTTACCAGGAACTGAACGACGCGCCGGATTTGTCCGCGGTGGAAAACGTTCTGCTCGGGCAACTGCCGCGCAAGTCGGGAATGTTCCCCCGCTCGTTGATGGTGGATTGGCCGGCGGCCCGCGAGCGTGCGGCGGAAGTGCTGGCGACGTTGAACGCCGACTTCCCGCCCGACCGCGCGATGAACCGCCTGAGCGTCGGCCAGCGGCAGATCGTGGAAATCGCCAAGGCACTGTCGGCGTCGCCGCGTGCCCGGGTCCTGGTGATGGACGAGCCGACCGCCGCCCTCACGCCGCGCGAGGTCAACGTGCTGTTCGACACCATCGCCTCCCTCCGCCGGCAAGGCGTTGGGATCATCTACATTTCGCACCGGCTCGACGAGGTCGAGCGCGTCGCCCAGCGCGTCATGGTTCTCCGCGACGGTGACGTGGCCGGCGTCGTCGGCGCGACGGAGATCAGCCGGCGAGAAATTGTGGTCATGATGGTCGGGCGCGACATGGAGCAGGACGCGTCCAACGCCCCCGCTCCGCCGGCGGACGATTCGGCGGGTACGCCGCGGGCACTGGAAGTGACAGGCCTGTCACGCGCCAACGCGTTTCATGACGTCAGCTTTTCCGTCCGTCCCGGTGAAGCAGTCGGCCTGTTCGGCCTGCTCGGGGCCGGACACCTGGCGGTGACGCGTGCAATATTCGGCGCCGACCCGGCTGACGCGGGAGAGATTCGCATCAACGGGTCGCCCGTCACAATCGCCTCCCCGCGGCATGCCACGGGCCACGGCGTCGGCTGGCTCTCGGAGGATCGAAAGACGGAAGGGCTCGTCCCGGCCATGAGCGTCGCGGACAACTTGACGCTCGCGCACTGGCCCGGCGTCTCGTCGGCGGGCGTGTTGTCACGCCGGCGGCAGGACGGACGCGCGAAAGAGTGGGTCGGGCGGATGGGGGTGCGGCTGAAGTCCGGCGTCCGCCAGCCGATCGCCACCCTCAGCGGCGGCAACCAGCAAAAAGTGCTGCTGGCACGCTGGCTCGAAGCCGGAATTCGCATCCTGCTGCTCAACGAGCCGACCCGCGGCGTCGACGTCGGCGCGCGGGCCGACATCTACGCGCTGCTCGACGAACTCCGCCGCAAGGGGCTGGCGGTCGTGGTGTGTTCGTCCGACCTTGAGGAAGTGCTCGCCGTGAGCGACCGCGTCCTGGTGTTCGCCAAAGGCAGAATGGTCGCCCAATTCGACCGGCATCAAGCCGACCGCGTGTCGGTATTGGCCGCGGCGGCGACGGTTTGAGGTATCTTTAATGAGCAGCAGTGATTCAGAAAGTTTGGCGAAGCCGGCACAGGCGCAATCGGCGCCGTTGCCTCCTACGTCCCTGGCGGCGCCGACCCTTACACCCGCCCGCGTCAATTGGCGCGAAGAGCTCGGCCTTATTATCGTTTACCTCCTTCTGTTCGCGGTCCTGAGCTGGCTGGCGTGGCCGTATTTTCTCAAGGTACGCAACCTCCTCAACATCCTCGTCGCGGTTTCCACGATCGGGATCATCTCGGTCGCGATGACGACGGTGATCGTCTCCGGCGGCATCGACCTGTCGATCGGGTCCGTCGTCGCGCTGACTGGCGTGGTCATCGCGCAGCTCTCGCCGCACGTTCCCATGCCGGTCGCGGTCTGCGCCGCCCTCCTTGCCGGAGGCATCGTCGGCGCGATCAACGGCGGGGCCGTCGCGTTCGCGCGGATCAACCCATTGATCGCCACGCTCGGCACCCTCTCCATTATCCGCGGATTGGCGTTCGCATTCTCCGGCGGACTGACGCAGACGATTCCGGACAAATCTTTCCACTTCCTCGGCCGCGGATTCGTTTTGGGCATCCCGTTTCCGGCAATCGTGATGCTGATCTTGTTCGCGCTGACGGCTTGGGTGATGCGTTCGACCGTCTTCGGCCGAAACATCTATGCCGTCGGCGGCAACGCGCAAGCGAGCCGCCTCGCCGGGCTGCCGGTGAACTCGCTACGCATGACGGTGTACATCCTCTCCGGCCTCAGCGCCGCCCTCGGCGGAATCTTCCTCGCGTCCCAACTCGGCGCCGCCGCCCCGCAGGCCGCCCAAGGCCTCGAACTGAGCGTCATCGCCGCCGTCATCCTCGGCGGCACGAGCCTTTCCGGCGGCAAAGGCACCATCTGGGGAACCCTCCTCGGCGTGCTCATCATGGGCACGCTCAACAACGGGCTGACGCTTTTAAACGTGTCAAGCTACTACCAAGACGTCGCGCGCGGAACCGTGCTGCTCCTGGCCGTGGGACTGGATCAGTTGCGGCAGAAGTAGAACTCGACGCGGCGACAAGTTTGCCTTTTATACACTTGCAGGCCGCCCATTCGCTCTCGTGCCCCCCTACGTCATTCACTGGCGATTGAAGACGTCATGATGTGTGGCATAATGTGTGGGCATGGCGCCAAACCTTCACATCGACGAGAAGCTGTTGGCAAAGGCCGTCAAGCTAGGCGGCGGCAAGACCAAGCGTGAAACGGTGAACGACGCACTTGCCGAGTACTTTCGGAAGCGACAGGCGAAAGACGTCATCGCCCTTTTTGGGACGATTGAATTCGACCCGGCCTATGACTACAAGAAACAGCGCAATGGGCCCGCCACCTCCCGATAACCCTTTACCCAGTGCGTTAACGCAACCAATAGTACGCACCCCGCGACACAGATCACGCCAAGTTCCCTACCATAAAGCCGAACCACGTCGCGATCCCGACATGAAGCGGAACGGCAAACACCGCGGCCACCTTACGGCGGCCGCGGTGTAGGAATCCGATCGTTCCAAGTGCGGCGCCGATGACGCCGAGCCCGATGACCGCGATCGCCGCTGCGCCGAGGAACGCCTGGCGACCCGATGAATCGGCTACGGCGTAGAGGACTAAGTCCACGACCAGCGCGAACGGCGCAAATGCCAGCGACAGAATCGCCGCCGGGCTGTCCGCGGCTCGTTGCGGCTTGTCTTCTGTCGGCGGTCGGTAATCAAGTTTTCTAGGCGCTGCCAATCGATCCTACCGGTCAAACTGCCCGTCAAACGCGATCGCGCTCGGCTTGAAGTCGATTTTCTTCACGAAGGCCGCCGACTCCGCCGCGCCGTGTTCGCGGTCCATCCGGCTGTCTTCCCACTCGACGCTCAAAGGGCCCTGGTAGCCGACGTCGTTGAGGGCGACGATGATTTCCTCGAAGTTGATGTCGCCGTGACCCGGCGAGCGGAAGTCCCAGTAGCGCGACGGGTCGGCGAAGGTGGTGTGACCGCCAAAGACGCCGGCGGTGCCGTCGCCGTGGCCCCACCAGGCGTCCTTGATGTGGACGTGGAAGATCCGCTTGCCGAACGTGCGGATGAACTTCACGTAATCGACGTGCTGGTAGCCGAAGTGACTGGGGTCGTAGTTGAACCCGAACCGCTTGTGGCCCTTGATGGCGTCGATCGCGCGCTGTGCCGAGGCGATGTCGAACGCGATCTCGGTCGGGTGCACTTCCAAGGCGAAGTTCACGTTCAACTTGTCAAACTCGTTCAGGATCGGCGTCCAGCGTTTCGCGAAGTCGTCGAACCCCTTCTGCCAGTAGTTTTGGTCGGTCGGCGGAAACGCGTAGATGCTGTGCCAGATGCTCGACCCGGTGAAGCCGTTCACAACCGCCGGGAACCCCGTCTTCTCCGGGGCGGCGTCGATGAAGGCGCGGCAGGCCTTGGCGGTGTCGATCATTTTCTGCGCCGCGCGCTGGCGGACGCCTTCCGGGTCGCCGTCTCCCCAGACGTCCGGCGCCAGAATCAGCTTGTGCCGCTCGTCGATGAGGTCGCACACCGCCTGGCCGACCAAGTGGTTGGAAATCGCAAACGCCTTCAGGCCGTGGCTCTTGAGGACGTCCCACCGGCCTTTGCAATAGCCTTTGTCCTTCAAAGCTTTGTCAACGTCGAAATGGTCGCCCCAGCACGGCAATTCGATGCCGTCATAGCCAAACGAAGCCGCTTTCTGCGCGGCAGTCTCGAACGGCAAATCCGCCCATTGCCCGGTAAACAAAGTCACAGGTCGTGCCATAGTGAGTGAATGCTCCTCTTTGAGATACAGAATCGGGACGCGAATACAGGATTTCGGTTCCCGCTAAGGACAAATTCCCTGCCTCCTGCCCGATTTCCTTCCTCTTCTTTGCCTATTTAACCGCCGAG
>JBKJRK010000596.1:0-3315 GCA_046593135.1 Tepidisphaeraceae bacterium
TTCGTCGTTCACGTGAAGCAGAAGGCCACCGGGCTGGTCACCAGCACGCTGATTAATGTTGATCTTGACGGGCTGAACGCGGACGACACCACGCTCGACTCCCTCACGGCCGACCTCGACAACATCGCCGGAATTTCCGCGACGGTGAACGCGGGCAAACTGCAAGTAACGGCCGACAGCGGCGCGGTGGAACTCAGCTTCAGCCAGGATTCCAGCGGTACGCTTGCGTCGCTGGGGATGAACACCTTTTACACCGGTAGCAACGCCCGCGACATCGCACTGAGCACGGTCATCAAGTTCAAACCCCAGTTGCTCGCCGCCTCGAAAAATGGCGAACCGTCCGACAACCAGACCGCCCGCGCGATCGCGGCTCTTGAATCCACGCCGCTGGCATCACTCGGCGGGTCGACGCTCAAGGATTCGTACCAAAACACGATCAACCAAATCGCCGCTGCCGCCTCCGGCGCCAAGACCAGCGCCCAGGCCGCCGCCGCGGTGAGGGAAACGCTCGAAGCCCAGCGCGAGGCCATCAGCGGCGTAAGCCTCGACGAAGAAGCCGTCAATCTGATGCGACAGCAACGCGCCTTCCAAGGCGCCGCCCGCCTAGTCGCCGCGATCGACGAACTAATGCAGACCGTTCTCAATCTCGTGTAGGAATTACTGACTACTGACTACTGACTACTGACTACTGACTACTGACTACTGACTCATGGCCATCGTCCCAACCCAACTCGCCCGCGTCTCCAATCTGCTCCGTACGAGCGTGTCGCAGGGACAGATCACGCGCACTCAAAAGGACCTGCTGAAGGTTCAGAACGAGTTGTCGACCGGGAAGCGAATCAACGCGCCCAGCGACGACCCCGGCGACTCTGCGATCGTCCAACAGCTACAGAAGTCGCTCGAGCAGCGCGACGCGTACATCACCAACCTCCGCCACGCGCAGAGTGCTCTCTCCGAAGCCGACACGACCATCGGTGACCTCACGTCGCTGTTGCTCGAAGCGAAGCAGATCGCGTCGGCGAACGTCGGGTCCGACGTCACCCCGGACCAGCGCACCGCCGCGGCGGCGATCGTCGGAAATCTTTACAACCAGGCCCTTACTCTTGCCAACCGCCAGTTTGAGGGGTCGTACCTCTTCGGCGGCGACCGCGCGACTGAGCCGCCGTTCACGTCGGTGGCCGGGGGCGTGCGGTACAATGGCACCGGCGACGTGCTTCTCAACAGTTTTGACGAGAATACGAGCCAGTCGTTCAACGTGAGCGGCATCGACGTGTTTGGCGGCTTCTCGAGCGAAGTGAGGGGCAACAAGGACCTTCGCCCGGTCATCTTTGCCAACACGCGCCTCCGCGACCTCGGCGGCGGCGCAGGGAACGGCGTGGCGAGGGGATCGATCCAGATCAACAACGGCACCGTCAGCAAGGTCGTCGACCTCTCCGGCGCCGACACGGTCGGCAACGTCATCGACGCCATCAATGCCGCCGGAGTCGGCACCATCACGGCGTCGATTGGGGCCGTCGGGGCGGGAATCGATCTGACCGGCGGGGCGGGCGAAAACATCACCATCACGGAAGTCGGCGGCGGGACGTCGGCGATCGACCTCGGGATCCTCATGGAGAATCCCGCGGGTGCGGGCGTGCCCGTCGGCGGGCGCGACGTGCAGGCCCGCGTCACCGAATTCACGCCCCTCACGTCGCTCAACAGCGGCGTGGGAATGAGCGGCGTGGGAATGGTCATCACCAACGGCCAGACGACCGCGGTCGTCAGCATCCCCGGCAACGGCACGATGGGCGACTTGATCAACCGCATCAACGCCTCAGGCACCGGCGTGATCGCCCGTATTAACCCCGCCGGCACCGGCCTGGACGTTTTCAACCCGATCCAGGGTCTGACGATGAGCATCGGCGAGAACGGCGGGACGTCCGCCGCCGACCTCGGCATCCGGAGCATGAGCCCCGCGACGCAACTGACGAGCCTGAACAACGGGAAAGGCGTGCGCACGGTTGCCGGCGACGATTTCCAGATCACGCGGAGCGACGGATCGAGCTTTAACGTCGACGTCGCGGGCACCACGGTGCAGGACCTCATTAACGCGATCAACGCCGCCGACGGCGGGGCGGGTGTCACCGCAAGTTTCGCAACGACCGGAAACGGCATCGTCCTGACCGATACCGCCGGCGGGGGCGGAACGCTGGCGGTCACGCCCCTCGGCGCCTCCGACGCCGCCGCCGACTTGGGCTTGGCCGGCGTGGCCGCGGTCGGCAACGTGATCACGGGCACCGACGCCAACATGCCCGCCGTCGACGGGGTCTTCGGCAGCCTTGCCTCGTTGCGCGACGCGCTACACACGAACAGCCAATCCGCCATCACCGCCGCGGCCGGAATGATCGAAACGGATTACGATCGCGTCGTCCGCGTCCGCGGGGAAACCGGCGCGCGGGTGAAGGAAATCGAGTCGCGTCAAGGCCGGCTGGAAGACCAGAACGTGGCGACGAAGTCGCTGCTGTCGTCCCTGTCGGACACGGATTTCACGGAGGCCGTTGCGCGGTTCCAGACGTTGCAGACGTCGCTGCAGGCAACGCTCCAGACGACCGGGCAGATCCTGAATCTATCACTGCTGGATTTTCTCGGGTGAGCGTGCGGCGCGGCACGCGTTTTGACTAAGGGCATTGCGGCGTGGTTCGCAAGCCTTCGAGTGCGACGAAGAGGGTGTGAGCGCAGCAATTGTTGCCGGCCGGCGCAGAAGCGGCGCGGAGGCGGTTGCGGGAGAAACGCCAGCGCGACGGAGTAGTCAGATGTCGCAGCCGTCAGCAGGGAATGGAGAACGCGTCGAAGGGCCGACGCACAACGAGCCGGAAATCACCTGGGTCGGTTTGCAGCACCTGATGCACGGCTACTGCGGCCGGGCCGCTGCCGCGGAGGAGCCGGTGACGGAAAGCAGGTTGAAAGCCCGGCCGGTCGCAATCGTGCGGACGAAACCCCGGCAGGGGCGGGTTGTGCGAATCGGCCCGCCGACGATGGCCGGCGACAATGCCGTCGCCGCGGCCGCTTGAGGCGGCCGGCGGAGATGAAACGAAACACGCGCGACGCGTGCAGCCCGCCCGGTCGAATGAGCCGGGACGTGGCGCCGCGACGCGAGAAGAGATCACGGGTCTGCGGCGGAGACCGCGGACAGATCGGTGCAAAGCCCCGCGGCGGAGACCGCGGGTTTAGTGTCCAAAGCGACGGTTCGCCGCCTCTTGCAAGGCGCGTAACAAACGAGCCGCCGCGCCGGGCCGGAACGCCCGGCAGAAATGGAGTTCGTGCACATGAACATCG
>JBKJRK010000195.1:0-5111 GCA_046593135.1 Tepidisphaeraceae bacterium
TGGCTCACTGCGCCCGCCACGCCGGGCACGCTCTCGGGCAAGCCGTAGCCGCGGAACACTTCCGTCGGAAGATGCCGCCGCTGGGCGACGATCAAGTCGGCGAGCAAGCCGATCACCAGCACGAGCATGGCGCTGACGAAGAACACGACGTCGCTCGTCGAAACGCGCAGGTGGCCCTGGTTGTACGTGTGATAGCCGGTCCCGAGCAACGCGATAAAGAACGCGGACACCGACAGCGGCCAGAACACGCGCAGCGGGCGGAAGTACATGATGATCCGCAGCATCGTCGCAAAATACTTGGCGGCATCTTTCACCGGATGAAACTTCGAGACGCCGATCCGCTTGCGGTAGCCGACGCTGACGTACTTAACCGGGTGGCCGTTGCACAAAAACGCGAGCGTCATTGAAGTCACGCAACTAAACCCGTCCGGCATGCACCACAGGTATTGGAGCATGAGGTCGCGCTTGTACAGTTTCAGCCCCGTGTTGAGGTCGGGGATGCGTTTGCCGCTGATGAACTCCGCGAGCTTGCGGATGACGAGTTTGGCGCTGAAGCGCAGGGCCTTGAGCGTGCCCTGCTCGCTCGTGCGGGCGCCGTTGACCTGGTCGTAGTCGGGAAAAAAGCTCAGGAGGTGCGGGAGGTCGCCGGCGATGTAGGTGCCGTCGGCGTCGAGCATCGCGACGACCTTGCCCTTGGCGGCGCGGGTGCCGGTCTTGCGGCTCGCGCCCGACCCACCATTTTCCGGGCGGCGCATCACACGCACGCCGGCGGCGACGGCGAGGTCGGCGGTCCGGTCCGACGACGCGTCGTCGACGACCAGGATCTCGTACGTGCCCGGCCAAGCAGCAAGCGCCTCGCGGATTTCCTTGATCACGGGGCCGATCGCCTCCTCCTCGTTGTAGCTCGGGAGGAGGACCGTCAGGTCCAGCGGGTCGTCGTGATCGCGGTCGTAGACTTCCGGCATCGATGGGTCTCGTGGCGAGGGCGTCGCCCTCGTATTTTTCTAAAGCACGCGGGCGGGACGCCCGCGCCACGTGGGTTCCGCCTGTGTCCCGCCGCACCATAACGGGCGGTCTGTGAGATTCAACATCACTGTCAATGTTCTTGCCTGGCTGTCGCGCGCTCCCGCGAGCGGGCGGCGGCGTCGAGCCAGGTTTTGACGGCGTCGCCGTCGCCGGACCGGAGGTGCCCGGCGAGCGCGGCGAGTTGGGCGTTCAGCCGTTCGATGCTGGCGAGCAGGTTCTCGCGGTTGTCGAGCAAGATGTCGCGCCACAGCCCCCCGTCGCCCCCGGCGATGCGGGTGGCGTCGGCGAACCCTTTGCCGGCGAGATCAAACGACGTCTCGTCCTGCATCGCTACCAGCGCGGCGGCGACGGCGTGGGGCAAATGGCTGACGTCCGCCATCCGCCGGTCGTGCTCGGCCGGGGAAACCCGTGTCGTCCGCATGCCCAACTTTTGCCAGAAAGCCTCGGCCTTTTCCAACGCACCCGGGTCGGTTGATTCCGTCGGTGTCATCATGCACAGCGCGCCGCGCAACAGATCCGCCCGGGCAAACTCCACCCCCCGCTTTTCGCTTCCCGCCATCGGATGACTGCCTACAAACCGCGCCGATCGGGGCAGTAGCTTTGCCGCCGCCTCGACCACGCTGGCCTTCGTGCTGCCGACGTCCGTCACGACAGCTCCGTCGCCCAAAACCGGCCCGATTGCGCCGAGCATCCGCGGGAAAATGCCGACCGGCGTGCAGAGAATAATGTAATCCGCCCCCCGAACGGCCTGGCCCGGATCGTCGTATATCTCATCGACGGCACCCATTGCCAAGGCCACTTGAAGCGACGACGAACGATGGCCGTAACCGACGACCCGGCATCCCTTTATCCGCGATTTCACGGCCAGCCCGATGGAGCCGCCCAAGAGCCCGACTCCCAGAATGCTTAAACGCCTCGGTTGCATGGGTCCGATAATAACCGCGGGCCGGGCGAGTTGTCAGTCGCACGACCTTTCCTTGCCCGTCGATCGGCTGACCTGACGCCGGTACACGGCGGGCTTGATCGGTCGGGGGGGCCTGTCTACCCTATGACCTCCTTTAATGCGGTGTTTGCGCGGGGCTAAGGCAGAGGCGGTTTGACGAACGAACGGCCGGCGACCAACCAACGCGGCCGCGACGAATGTTTCGTCGGTTAGGATCATCTATGCCAGAGCTTTCGACCCTCTCGGACTCCCCCGCCGCCGGTGCTGCGGCCGGTCGTCCGGTTCAAAGAACGCTTCGCCACGTCCTCGACTTCGAGAAGCCGCTCGCCAAGCTCGAGCAGCAGATCCACGAATTGGAATCGCTCCAGGCGCGCAAGGAAGTCGATTACACCAAAGAGCTACGCCAGCTCCGCACGAACTACACGTCGCTCCTGCGCAAGACCTACGAAAACCTCAGCGCCTGGGAAACCGTCCAAGTCGCCCGCCATCCGCAACGGCCACTGTTCCGCGACTACCAGGACCTCATCTGCCGCGAGTTCCGCGAACTCCACGGCGACCGCCTGTACGGCGACGACCCCGCCATCATCTGCGGCCTGGCCCGCATGGCCGGGCACAAGGTCATGCTCATCGGCCATCACAAGGGCAAGGACACGAAGGAAAAGGTCAAGTGCTACTTCGGCCTGGCTCACCCCGAAGGCTACCGCAAGGCGCTCCGCTGCATGAAGCTGGCGGAAAAATTTGGCCTGCCCGTCGTCACGTTCATCGACACCCCCGGCGCCTACCCCGGCATCGGCGCCGAAGAGCGCGGCCAGGCCGAGTCCATCGCCCGCAACCTGATGGAAATGTCGCGCCTCAAAACGCCGATCATCAGCATCGTCACCGGCGAAGGGGGCTCCGGCGGGGCATTGGGGATCGGCGTGGCCGACCGGGTCGCCATGATGGAATTCGCCTGGTATTCGGTCATCAGCCCCGAAGCCTGCTCCGCCATCCTCTTCAAGGGCAACGAAGCCGCGTCCCAGTTGGCCGAGTCGCTCAAGCTCACCAGCAAAGACCTCCAGAAGTTCGGCGTGGTCGATTCCGTGATCCCCGAACCCCTCGGCGGCGCCCACCGCGACCCCCACACCGCCGCCCACAACCTCGAACAGTTCATCGCCAAAACGCTTCGCGACCTCAAGCGCACCAAGACCGACAACCTCCTCGAACGCCGCTACGAAAAATTCCGTTCCCTCGGCGAGTTCACAGAGCGCTCAGCCCGCACCGCCAAGTTCGCCGGCTGACATCTTCGTCCCGCAAAGATCGCGACCGCTGGCAAGCGGAACCGCCGCCATGTAGAACCACGTCCCGCATGGCCAAACGCATCTCAGGTCCGCAAGGGGTGGAACTTTTCCCCGAGGCACACAAGAAGCGGCATCCCCGCTTGTTCCTGCCCAAGTATCTCGCGGAAGAGGCCGAGCGGTTGCCCGTGCTCCCCGCGGAATGGGAGCGCGTCACCGCCGCCCTCAACCAGTGGGCCGACGCCGCCGAGCGCGGGCATCTGGGTCAAAAGGAAACCACGCTCGACGCCGAATTCCTTCAAAAAATCTTCGGCGAAGCGCTGGGCTATAAATCCGTCAGCGAGTCGCCGCACGATTATCATCGCGAGAAAAACCCCACCGTTCCCGGCGCGGGAATCGCCGACGGCGCGCTGGGGCTGTTCGTCTCGGGTGGAAACGTCCCGCCGTCGGTCATCATCGAGCTTAAGGGCGCCGACGCCGATCTGGACCACGACAAATTCAACGGCCGCACGCCGGTCCAGCAGTGCTGGGATTACCTCAACCAGCTCCCGGACACGCAATGGGGCGTCGTCAGCAATTACGTCACGATCCGCCTGTATCACAAAGGCAGCCCCGCGCGGGCGTACGAAGAGTTCACCGTCGCCGACTTCCGCGACCCGAACCGTCTGCGGCAGTTCTACTACCTCTTCGAGAAGACCGGCCTCGTCGGCAACAAGCTCCTCAAGGGCAAGACCCGCGCGTTCAAGCTGCTGCACCGCACGCAGGACCAGCAGCGCGAGGTCGGCGACAAGCTCTACGTCTACTACGCCGACCAGCGCGAACGGCTCATCGACGAACTGATCGCCAAGAAGCAGGTGCCGCAAGACGTGGCGATCTCGGTCGCCCAAAAGCTGCTCGACCGCGTCATCTTCATGGCGTTCTGCGAAGACCGCGGGCTGCTCCCGGAAAAGCTGATCGAGAACACCTGGAAAAGCGCCGCCCCGCTCGCCCGCGCGACCAACCCGCGCTGGCGCGCCTTCCTCGACGCCTTTCACGCCATCGACAAGGGCCACCCCTCGCTCGACCTTTCCACGGGATACAACGGCGGGCTGTTCGCGCACGACCCGCTCGTCGATGACCTCGACCTCGACGACCGCTGGGCCGACGTGTTCAAGAACATCGGTTCCTACGACTTCCGCGAGGAAGGCGAAATCAGCGTCGACGTGCTCGGGCACATCTTCGAGCGCTCGATCACCGAGTTGGAAAAGCTCCGCGTCGTCGGCCTGTTCGGCAAGCAAGGCACGCAGGCCGGCGGCGCGACCGCCGCCATGCCCAAAAGCGCCGAGCGGAAGCGCTTCGGCATCTACTACACGCCGCCCCAGTTCACCCGCCTGATCGTCGAGGAAACGCTCGGCAAACTGATCGCCGAGCGGGTCGAGAGCCTGCCCGACGTCCGCCAGCGCGTCCCCGCGCTGCGCCAGTTGAAAGTCGTCGATCCCGCCTGCGGTTCGGGCGCGTTCCTCATCGCCGCCTATGAACGACTCGAAGACGCTTACGAAGACGTCGCCCGCCTGCTCCGCATTGGCGGGCATCTTCAGGAAGCGCTGAACCTCACCAACGCCTACGCCGACTACATCCTGTCCGACAATCTGTACGGCGTCGACCTGTCGGCCGAAGCGGTGGAAATCACGCAGTTGGCCCTGTGGATTCGCTCCGCGCGCAAAGGCCGGGCGCTGAGCGATTTGTCGAAGAACATCGTGCAGGGCAACTCGCTGGTGTCCGATCCGTCGGTCCACGAGCGGGCGTTGGACTGGACGGCGACGTTCCCCGGCGTGTTCGGCCAGCCCGCCGTCCCTCCCACGCCCCACCGCCGTCCTGCCGGCTGCGCC
>JBKJRK010000307.1:0-4455 GCA_046593135.1 Tepidisphaeraceae bacterium
TTGCGCGTGGCGGAGGTCGTGGGCACGGACCTCTCTGTGAAGCTCATCGGCGCCCCTCCCGACGCGGCGATCGAGGGCCGGGACATGGCGCTGTTTCTCCGCCTGCCGGCGCGAAAGGAACCGACACTCGTCAAGCTGCTGATCGGCCTCGGTGTGAAAGGCGAACCGGCGCCGGCCGAGCTGGTCGATCCGGAAACGCTCACAAAAGGCGGCCCGGCGCGGTGGATTCAAGCAGTGGAGACGAAAGGTACGGTCGGACAAAGTGAGTCGGCCGCTTACGTCGTCGACACGCTCACGGCGCCCTTCGCTAATCCGTATAACGCCTGGATCCGCTTCGGCGGCTTCGACTTCTTTCCTGCCGGCACAACTGCGGCGCTTTCCACCTGGAGCGGCGACGTCTGGACGTGCTCGGGCATCGACGGCGAGCTTGAAAAACTCACTTGGCGACGTATCGCCTCGGGATTGTTTCAACCGCTCGGCCTGAAGATCGTCGACGGCCAAGTCTACGCACTCGGACGCGACCAGATCACGCGCCTCCACGACCTCAACGGCGACGGCGAAATCGACTTCTACGAAAACTTCAACAACGACGTCGCGGCGACGCCGGCGTCTCACGCGTTCGCGTTCGACCTGCAAACCGACCCGGACGGAAACTTCTACTTTGCCAAAGCCGGCGGGGTGAAGCCTGACGGGCAGGGGTTTGACCCGATCGCCCCGCACGACGGGTGCGTCCTGCGCGTCAGTAAGGACGGCTCCAAACTCGACGTTTACGCCACCGGCCTCCTCGCGCCCAACGGCATTGGCGTCGGCCCGCAAGGCCAAGTGACCGCGGGCGACAATCACGGCCCCTCGGCGCCGGACTGTCGTCTCAACTGGGTCAAGCCCGCCGGGTTCTACGGCGTTGTCGATCTCGCCCACCGCAATCCCCCGCCCACGCAATCCGACAACCCCCTCTGCTGGCTCCCCCCCGCCGTCGACAATTCGCCCGGCGGACAGGTCTGGGTCACCAGTGACAAGTGGGGACCGTTCCAAAATGACTTCCTCCACACCTCCTACGGCCAATCCTCGCTTTTCAAGGTCCTTCGCGAAAATGCCGCCGGCGAGGTGCAAGGCGGCGTCGTCCGGTTCCCATTGAACTTCGAATCAGGGGTCATGCGTAGTCGGTTCAACCCGAAAGACGGCCAGCTCTACGTCTGCGGTCTCAAAGGCTGGCGGACGAACGCGTCGAAAGACGCGTGCTTCCAACGCGTCCGCTACACCGGCAAACCGGCCAACATGCCGGCCGGCTTGAGCGTCAAAGACAACGGCATCGAAATCACGTTCACCGATCCGCTCGACAAGACGACGGCGTCGGACTTACACAACTATCACGTTGAACAATGGAATTATTCCCGGTCAGGCGACGCCGGCTCAACCGAAGTCTCACCCGCCGACCCGACACAAAAACGCCGGGACCGCCTCGACGTGAAGGCAGTGCGGATTTCCGACCAAGGCAAAGCAGTCTTCCTGGAAATCCCCGGCCTTCGCCCCGTCATGCAAATGCAGATTCAGATCAACGTCGGTGCTGCTGACGGGAATAAGCTCAACTGGGAGATCCACAACACGATCAATCGTGTCGCCAACCAGCGCCTTGCGATCGAGGACCGCGGCGTGGGTGTGGTGAACGCGGAAGCCGAGAGTAAACCCTCACCGTGACGAATCACGAAAACGTGAGCGATGAACCGGCGGTCCAGCAAGTTGCATTCACCGGGTGTTTAGCAACCGCAGCGCGTCGAGCCCGGCGCGCTCGGTAATGGACTCGATTCGGTAGCGATACGTTTTCTGCCCGCCGGCAGGAATTTCATCGAGTAGTCCCTGTTCGCGGTCCTTCGCGCGTCCTTGCACCGTACCGTTGACCGGTTCGAGTGCGGTCACGTATTCGCCGGGACCCCAATGTTGCCAATTGATGCAACGGGGAAACTCGCGCGTGTTGTAGGAGATGGCGACACCCAAGCCGAGCTTGCGGTTGACGGCGCCGACGGTCGTTTGGCCGTTACGCTCGGACGGGCGCGGAAAAAGGTAGGCGGCCGCCTCGGTCGGGCCGCGGTGGGCGTTAAGGGCGGCGGGTGCTTTCTTGTACGGCGCGCCGGGCTTGAACAGCCGGCGCGATTCGTCGGTCGGAAACGGCTCGACCTTCGGCGAATCGTAGCAGAACTCGGTGCCGGCATCGATCAGCGGGTAACCGAAGTTGAAGTGGAGCAGGCACGCGTGTGGAACCGGCTCGTTCCCGACGTTGGTGAACTCGTCGACGAATTCGATCGCGTTCTCGCCGAGCCGGCTGGCGATGGTGCGGCGCAACTCCAGGTTGCGCCCGAACAGCCGGCCGTAGCGGACGAGGCCTGTCACGCTCATGTCGAGGCGTCCGGCGCGGGGGTCGGGTTGGATGATGGATTCGACGGTCGCCGGCGTGTTGGAGTGGTGGCCGTGCAGACCGAGCGTGTCGCCGGCGTCTTCACCGGGCGAGCCGATGTTTAAGGGTCCGCAGGTGGTGAGCAGGCCGCCCGGAAAACTGGCGAGCCATTCGATGCCGCGGTCGTAGGCCCGGCTCGGTCGGGTGACGCCGCCGTGGGTGAGGAAGGCCAGGCTGTGTTGGTTGTGAAACGCGTGGTCGATGTCGAGCCCGCGGTCGACGAGGACGCGGTACCGGAGCCCGCCGCCGGTGTTGACGCACAGCGCTCGCACCCCGCGGCCAGCGCCGTCGTCGATCTGGTACGATTCGATGCCGCCGATCTGGGCGGGATTGATAAAGTGCTGAGTGATGAGTGACGAGTGATGAGTAGGAAAAAGAGACGTCTTTGATCCTGAGCCCTGAGTCCTGGACCCTGAACGCTTTTTCGCTGCCATGTGCGCGGCTCCTTCGCGTATGAACGAGACGCGGGTAGAATAGCGGGCGAGATCGATCAAACAAGGAGAGTCGGACGTGCCGCTTTACGAATACGCCTGTCAATCGTGCAAGAAAAATTTCGACCAGCTTGTCCGCGCCGCCGAGCGCGACGCCAAGGTGAAATGTCCCAAGTGCGGATCGATCAAGACGGCCCGGGCGTTGAGCCTCGTCTCCGTCGCCGCCGACCAGAAAGGCGCCGGTTCGGATGACACGCCGGCGTGTGGCCGGTGCGGGGAAATGGGCGGATGTTCTTCGATGTAGGAATTGAACGTTGAGTGTTGAGACGTTCGTATGAAATGCGAACGTCCAACATTCAACGTCCAACTCCCAATCCACGGTAAACGAGAAAAGGGCGACCCTTCTGCGGGGGCCGCCCTTTGTGTTTATCCTGCCGTCGTGGGTTTTAGCCCTGGAGCAACGACAAGACGTTCTGCGGGGAGCTGTTGGCTTGGGCCAGCACGGAAGTGTTGGCCTGGACCAGGATCTGGGCACGCGTCAATTGCGCGGTTTCGGTGGCAAAGTCGGCGTCGCGGATGGCGCTTTCGCTCGCGGTCACGTTCTCGAGCGCGACGGACAAACTGTTGGTGTTGCTTTCCAGAATGTTCTTCTGGAATGCACCGAGCCGGCCGCGCAGGGTAGCCACCTGCCGGATCGCGGAGGACAGCACCTTCTGGGCCTGCGACGTGTTGCCGCTGACCAGCGAGTTATTGCCGCCGCTGCCGAGGCTCGAAAGATAACCGACGACGTTGTCGCCCAGCTTGGTGGCGTTGGCCGAGCCCACGCCGATCTGGACCTGGCCTTGGCGGGTGACCTCCGAGCCGATCTGGAACTTCGCGCCGCCGCCGGTGATCTGGAAGGTCGTCGTGCCGCCGGGCGTCGTCGTCTGGCCGAACACGTCGGTGAGCGTCAGTTGGACGTCGAGATCGCCGGTCCGGACGGATGCGATGAGGCCGTCGACTTCGGCCTGGGCGCCGTTGATGTTCACGGCGGCGTTCGCCCCGAAATCCTTGCCGTCGACGAACGTCCCGCTGATGGTGCGCACGCTGACGAACTGGGTCGACCCGAATTTCGTCGACTGCAGCTTCAGGTCGCCGTTGGCCAAGACCGTAGCGCTGACGCCGGTCGATTCCTTGAGCTGGTTGACGGCGACGGCGACGGCGCTGTTTTGGGCGCTGGCGGCGAAACTGAGCTGCTCGGTGCCGATGTTGCCGCCGATTTCGATGGTGGTCGGCGTCGCCCCGATGCCGGATGCGGTGAAGGCGACCGTGCCGACCTCGGCACTATTGGTCACCTGGACGGAAATATTGACCGACCCCCCGTCGGGAACCTTGGCGCTGTTGACCGTCGCAATGCTGACGGCGGTGTCGTCGACCCCGGAAATGGTGAAGTCGAGTTGGCCGTTGAGCAGCTTGACGCCGTTGAACTGGGTCGTGTTGGCAATGCGGTTGACGCTGTTGAGGATCGCGTCGACCTGGAGTTGGTTCGCCTCGATTTCCTGGGGAGAAAGCGCGCCGCTGTTGGCGGCTTCAATG
>JBKJRK010000326.1:0-10711 GCA_046593135.1 Tepidisphaeraceae bacterium
GGCGAAGCTGCGAACCTCTTTGCACACGTCGATGCCGAGACCCTTTTGCTTGCCGAGCCAAAAGGGGGAGCCGGTCTCGGGGTTGAAGTGCCACTGGACAATCTCGCGCACGTGCGCGTCGAGTTTTTCGCTTGCCTGGCGGGCTTTGGTTTCGAGGGCTGAATTCATGATTCATTCAAATGCGAGTTCACCGCGGAAACACAGAGGTCGCAAAGTTAGGCAGAAATTTACTAGCCACAGATGGGGCACAGATTTACACAGATGAAAGACCAAAACTGCTTTTTTTATCTGTGTTCATCTGTGGCTAAATTCCTCTCATGGTTTCTGCGTCTGCGTGGCGAATTTCTTATTTCGGTTCCTGGATCGCGAACAGCCGTTCGCGATTCATGATGTACATGACGCCGTTGCAGAAAACGGGGGAACAATAGACCGCGCTGCCCATGTTGTGCGTGGCGATCGGTTCGGCGGCGTCTTCTTCCTTGCCGGCTTTGAAGATGGCGACGTCGCCTTCTTCGTCGCAGATGTAGACTTTGCCGTCGACCGCAAGCGGGCTGCCCCACATCGCGCCTTCCATGTCATGCGCCCAGTAATGCTGGCCGGTGGCGGCGTCGAGGCAGTGGACGAAGCCGGAGAAGTCGGGTGCGAAGACCAGGCCGTTGTAGACCGAAACGGTGGAAATCGTCCGGTTCATCCGGTCCGAACGCTTGATCCGGCCGCGCTTATCGGGCTTGCCGTGGGATTCGTAGCTCCACACCACCGCCGAGTTCGGATTCGGCTTGCCCTTGCGGGGTTTGGCAGCGCCCTCGGGGACGAGCAGCTCCGCCTGCTGCTCCTTGGCTTCCTGCACTTCCTCGCCCGGCAGCTCGGCGCTGATGTCGCCGGTCTTGGTGATGTCGACACACCACAAATGCCCGACGCCTTCCCCGTGTTCGGGGTCTTGGCCGTTGGCGATGTACATCTTGTTGTCCACGACGACCGGCGTGGCAATCAGTTCGTTGCGCGTCGTCGGGTAGATCGTTTCTTTCCGGTTGCTGTCGAATTTCCAGATGATTTTCCCGGTCAACGCGTCATACCCGTAGATCCACCCGTCGCCGAGCGGCGCGATGACCTGTGGCTTGCCGTTGATCTCCGCCAGGGCGGGACTTGACCATTGGCCGTGGAGGATGCCGTTGCCGGGGGAGTTGTCGCTCCAGATCACCTTGCCCGTGTTTTTGTCGAGACAGACGATGGCGGGCGCCTGCGGATTGGGGATGTTTCGGTGGGTGTCGTCGACGCCGTTTCCGGTGATGACGTAGATGTAGTCTTTGTACGCGACGATCGAGCAACTGGTCATATTGTGCGGGAACACGCCGAGCTGCTCCATCATATCCAGCTTCCACAACTCGCTGGGGGCGCCGTTGCCGCGCTTGAGTGAGCTGACGTCGAGGCAAACAACCTCGCACCGGCTGGTCGAATACCAGAGCCGGTCGCCTTCGACGTAGGGGCTGCAGCAGATGCCCTGGAAGGGCCAGTCGTTGACGCGGCCGGCGGCGAGCTTGGGGCTGTAGCGCTGGTAGAGGAATTTGCCGTCACTCTCGCGGAAGGCGAGCAGCGCGCCGCCGTCGGCGGTGAAGTTCGGGTCGTAGTGGGCTTCGTTGTTCGAGCCGACCCAGACGATCCCACCGGAGACGATCATGTTGCCGTAGCTCTGGCTCCCGAGTTGAGCTTCCCACTTGATGTTTTTTCCGTCGCCGGGTTTTACGGGGTCTTCCCCGACGCCCCATTCCATCGGGGGGTTCTTGTCTTCCGACACCATGTTGCGGTTCGGCGTGCGGCCCCACATCGTCCAGTCGGCGGCCGAAGCCAGGCCCGCGAAGGTCATCGCCGCACAGGTTGCGGAGGCGAGAACGCGTTTGTGAAAGTTTTTGGTCATGGGTCTGGTCTCACGAAACGTGCCGAGTGATGAGTGATGCGTGAAACAAGAGATTCGCTTCACCTATCACTCGTCACTCACCACTCGTCACTTATTCGGTGTCACCGTGATGTTGTCGTAGTAAATTTCGCTCTTAATCGGTGTCACGAGCGAATTGCCATACAGGCCGGGCGCGCCACTGGGATTCGGATGCGGGTCTTCGACGCGGATGCTCCATTGCTCCGGCTCGGCGCCGTCCGCGGGCCAGGCCTTGCCTTCGACCAGCGCCTTGTCGCCGGTTTGGGCGACTTTTAATTTCAGGCGGTACCACTTGTCCGGTTCCCACTTGAACGGGATCGTCTTGTGCCACGCCTCAGGCAGCGCCGCGGGCCAGGCGTGGATTTCGAGCTTCTGGTGATTACCGAGCAGGACCAGCACGTAACGGTTGTTGATGACCCCCGCGTCGGGAATCTGCGTTTGCGTGCCCGCGACTTTCTTGCCGACGCGGATGTCGGCCAGGAGCGTGTTGTTGGCCATGTCGACCGTGCCAAAATTGGTGCGGGCGCGGGCGTAGAGGTCGATGTCGGTCAGTTTCGTAAGCACCTTGTTGCCCTCGAGTTCTTTCACCGCGAATTTCCCACCTGCGCCGAGCCAGGTGAGCGGCGGTTTGTCGACGGGGGCTTTTTCAAAGTCGAAAGTCCAGGGGAGTTTCGGCAAGACGCGAACGCGGGCGTAGCCGGATTTTTCGCCGACCGCCGCAACCACCGAGCCGCCTTGATACGTGCCCGCGGCGGCGGTGAAGTTTCCGTCCGGCGCAACTTCGCCGGCAAGATTACCGATTCTCTGCGGCGCCGGCGTGTCGCCCGCGGGTGACGAAGGCCCGGCTTGCGGCTTGGCTGCGCCGTCTGTTTGCAGCAGCACTGTTTCAACCGCCGCTCCGTCACTTGCCCGTGCCGCCGGCCGCTTTTCTTCTTCCTTCGCGGGCACCCGATCCGGCAACTTTTTGGGCGGCGGGATGAACGTCAGTTGCCCGATCGACCAAGCCGGCTTCGTTTGGCTTTCGACGGCCTGCCCGAGTTCGTTAAACGTGCGGGCGCGGAACGGAATCTTGTCGCCGGGACGGGCCACCACGTCGTACGGCAGCACCTGCACCCACGCGACGGCGTCCGATCCTTTTTTCTCCGCCGGCGGGGCGGGGATCGGGTCGCTTTCAGTCTTGCCGCCGTCCTTGTTGCCGATGCAGAACATCCGGTTGGCGGCTTGGAGGTAGACGCGTCCGTCGGCAATCGCAACCGATCCAAAGATCGAATACTCCCGCCCGAGCTTTTCTTCGAGGTCGGATTTGTGAACGACTTCGACCGACTTCCCATTGTCCTTCAGGACGACGAAACGCCCGTTGGCTTCAGGGACGTAGAGCTTGCCGTCGGCCCACACGATCGAAGCCTTGCCAATCGTGCCGGTGCGTTTTTTCCAAAATGTTTCGCCCGTCTTCGAGTCGAGCGCGAGCACCTGCCCGCCGTTGTCGACGACGTACAACCGGCCGTTCACGAGTGCCGGCGAGCCGAAGCCCGCTTCAATGCCTTCGCGCCGCCAGACTTCTTTCGGCTCTTTGCCGGATGCGTCGATGCAGACGACGGCGCCCATCGTGGCGGTATTGACGTTCTCCTCGCTGCTGCACGCGAAGACGCGATCGCCTTCGACGACGAGCGAGGCGTTCAAGCCGCGCTTCGAGACCTTGTGGCTCCAGAGTTTGTTGCCGGTACGGGCTTGGAACGCGGTGGCCGTGCCGTCGCCGGCGGCGATGAGGACGGTGCGTTGGCCGGCGATGTTGGCGATGACGGGTGTGTTGTACGGCGCGTCGACGGGGATGCCGCCGGTGCCTTCGGACCAGCGGAGTTCGCCGGTGGCTTTGTCGAAGCAGAATAATCGGTGGTTCGAGCGGGCGTGGTCGCCCCATCCGAAGGCGACCCCCCCGATGAACAACTGGTCTTCGTCAACCGCCGGGCTGGGCGTGCGGCCGCCGAAGGTCGAGATCATGCCGAATTCTTCGGTCATCTGCCGTTTCCAGACGACCTTCCCGTCGTTGCCGTCGAGGCAGACGAGCGTGCATTGCGCCCCGAGCCCATACACCCGGCCGGTCGCCGGGTCGCCGACGACGTTGGACCAGCCGAGCCGGTGAAAGGGCACGTCGGTCTGCGTCATGTTTTCGGCGTGGGTCCACAGCGTCTTGCCGGTCTTGGCGTCGATGGCGACGAGCGCTTCCTGCGTCTGCGGGCCGGAGACGAGCGTGTCATTGGTTTCGACTTCGCCGATGCGGGTGTAGGTATAGACCTTGCCGTTCATGACGATCGGCGAGGACATGCCGCCGACTTCGTTTTCCCACACGACGTTTTCGCCGGAGTCCGGGTCCCACTTGTCCGGCAGATTTTTCTCCCGCGACACGCCGGCCTGTTCCGGCCCGCGCCACCGGTACCAGCCCGCTGCGGGCGCGGCAGACGACCCGGACGATTGATCGTCCGTCGCGAGGGCGACGGCAAAGATTGGCTTCGTTTTCCCGGGCGCCTTGGCCAGTGCGGGGTCGGAGTTTTTGCCGCGGGCTTCTTTGACTTGGTGCTCACATCCCGGCGTGAAAATCATGAGGGCGCATCCCGCCATAATGAGCAGGGCGGCAAACGGAGTCGCGAGTCGTACTTTCATGCGTGTGGTCCGGTGAATCAATTGTTGTACAGCAGGCCGAGAAGACCGATCGGTTTCAATCCTATGCCCCCGGATCGCCGTCCGTCTGCGCCCGTGGGGCGGTCTTTCTCACAAATCGCTTGGACTTCATCTCAAAGCGCGGCAGGGTTCCCGAGGGCACCACGGCAACGTCGGGCCGGAATGATAGCGCCCCCTGCACCGCTTTAGCGACCCGGCCGCAAAGTTCGTTGCCGTCGGGATTTCCCGTCTGCCGCTCGATTTCGAGCTTCACCTGCGCCAGTGCGCCTTCGGTGATAATTTCACAGCGAAACTCGGCAATTTCCGGAAACCGCCGCAGAACGGCTTCCACCGCGCTGGGAAACACGTTGTTTCCGCGGACGATGAACATGTCGTCCACCCGGCCCAGAATACCGCCTTCCAGCCGGGCGAACCACCGCCCGCAGGCACAGCGGCCGCGTGTCAGGCGAACCTGGTCGCCGGTGCGGTACCGAATCAGCGGGCTGCCCCAACGGCCGAGGTTGGTCAGCACGAGTTCCCCGGCTTCGCCTTCGCCCACCGCGCGCAGGGTTACAGGGTCGATGACTTCCGCAATGAACTCGCTTTCGATGACGTGAACGCCGCTCCCCCGACTTTGCTCACATTCAAACGAGACGGCTCCCATTTCCGTCATGCCGGTGTGATCGAACACACGCGCACCCCACGCCCTTTCGATCGCCGAGCGCACTTCCGCAATGCTGCCGCCCGGCTCACCCGCGACGATCAACGCCCGCACCTTGGAGCCGGCGATGTCCAGCCCTTCTTGCCGCGCGACTTCAGCCATTCGCAGGGCGTACGTTGGCGTGCAGCAGACGACCGTGGCGTCGTTGTCCAGCATCATCCGCAGCCGGGTTTCGGTGGAGAGCCCGCCGGCGGGGATGCACAAGTTGCCCAGTTCCGCCGCCCCGTCAAACGCCGCCCAGAATCCGACGAACGGGCCGAATGAGAACGGGAAGATGATTCGGTCGTCGGGCGTAATCCCGGCGGCGCGGTAGATAATCCCCCACAGCTTTTTGAACCACTGCCAACTGTCCGCGGTGTCGAGCCACCGCATCGGCTTGCCGCCGGAGCCGGAGGTCTGGTGAAAACGGGCATACCGGCTGAGCGAATAGGTCAAGTTGGTGCCGTAGGGCGGAAGGGCCGCCTGGTCCTGTTCCAACTCGGCGCGCGCGGTGAGCGGCAGCTTGTCGAGTGGATCCATCGCGGCGTCAAACGAAACACCAGCGAACTTCGCCTCGTAGAAAGGATTCGCAGCGCGCACCACGTGCAACATCGCCGCGAGCCGACGGCGCTGAAGGTCGGCGATGCCGGCGCGGTCGAGGAACTCCTCTTCCGGGACGTGGCACGTCGTCTCGCGGGCTGACACGTTCACCTCGGTTTGCATCACTGGTTCACTTCATACCTCTCGGGACGGGGGATGTTAAGCCAGCAACAGCACCCAGGGCGATCGCGTCTGTAACTTTGAGCCGTGCGTGTAGGGGCGAACCTCGTGTTCGCCCTCTTTTCCTGCTTAGAGTTGGTAAATTAACCGCGAAGGCGCGATGCCCGCGAAGAAAAGCCGAGAAAAATCACGGCCTGGTAGCCCGTGCCATGTGTTTTCAGACAGAGCCTGGTACCAAGGGCGAACACGAGGTTCGCCCCTACGAGTCTGTCGTGACGCATCGCGGCGCGGGCGCCTTGCCCGCATCTTCAGCCAAAGAACCGCGGGCGAGACGTCAAGCCCTTCACCGTCTCACGCGTAACCCCTATCATCCCCGCTTTCGCGACCCGTCGCTTCGTCGGCGGGTCGCGTCCTGACCCTGACAAGGATCACACACATGAAATATGCCTGGCTCATGTACGTCGCGGGAGCCGTCCTGACCTGGGGGGCCTACGTCGTCACCATCGACCACGGCCGCCTGGAGCTGTCCGGAATGAAACAGGCGGGCCGGCCGCTCGTGCCGCCGGCGGTGGCGGCGATGCGGGCGTTTTTGTTCATCGGGCTGGCGTATTGCGTGATCGGCGTCCTGGTGCCGCTGATTTACATGGCGGCGAACAAGGTCGACCCGGCACAATTCCCGCAGGACCCGCGGTTCCTGGGCAGAGGCGTCGCGTTGTCGTTCGTCGCGGGAATCCTCGGGGCGGCGGGGGCGCTGTGCATCGTCTTCGCCGTCGGCGCGGCCAGGAAGGCAAATGTATCGCCCGGGGCGGTCGCGTCGCTCGTGTTTTGTTTTGCGCCGATCGTGAACGTTTTGATCTCGCTTGTCATCGAGCCCCCGGCCAATCGGCCGTCGCCACTGTTTTATCTCGGAATCATTCTCGCCGCGGCGGGGGCCGGGATGGTTCTGTATTTCAAGCCCGCGCCGGCTCCGCACGCTGTTTCGCCGACGCCACATGCGGCGGCTGTCCAACACAAAGAGGTCATGAATGCCGAGACGCCGAGAACGCGGAGTGAAGAAACTGCATAGAAACAACCAGCTTTGCCTGATTTCCCGGCGTTCATCCCGTCTTCAGCCATTTGCCCCCCGCGCCGAAATCCGCTACCTTCCCTGCCCCGACAGCTCCGGAGTATTTGACCTGATTTGAGGGAGTTCGATGGCCAAGGCCCGCGCAATCGTGAAACGCCGCAAGGCGGTGCGGAATATCCGCAAGATCACCAAGACGATGCAGATGATCGCCACGGCGAAGTTTCAGAAGTCGCTGAAGCGCGCCGTCGGGACCAAGCCGTACACGCTGAAGGTGCGCGAACTCGTCCGCGAGCTGGCGGCGACCGTCGGCGACGTCGAGCACCCGCTGCTCCGTCAGCCCACTGATTCACGCAAGAGCAACCGGATTGCCGTCGTGGTGGTGACGAGCAACCGCGGGCTGGCCGGGGCGTACAACGGCAGCGTGCTCCGCGCCGCCTCCGTGTTCCTCCGCCAACAGCAGGCGGCGGGCAAGCAGATCGACCTTTACGTCGGCGGCAAAAAGGGCGCGACTTACTTCAACTTCCAGAAGCGCCCGATCACCCATCGGGTCGAGATCGCCGACCCGCCGCGCTCGAACGATTCCAACGGCCTGGCTGATATGCTGATGCACCGTTTCGTCGAAGGCGAGCTCGATGCGGTGTACGTCGTCTATATGAACTTCATCAGCACCGGCATTCAGAAGCCGGACGTGATGGCGCTGCTCCCGCTGGCGGGCGTGGAAGAGTCGATCGAGCACATCGCCAAGCAAGTGGCCGAGAAGGAAGACCAGATCGCCGCCGGCATGCTCGACGCGCGTCGGACGGGCGAGTCTGCAAAGGCGCATGCCCACGAGCCGAGCGGCAAGGTAATCTACGAATTTTCGCCCGGCCCGAAGGAACTGCTCGACGAGCTTCTTCCACTTACCGTGAAGACGGCTTTCTTCCAAAGCTTCCTCGACGCCGCGACGAGCGAGCACGTCGCGCGCATGGTCTCAATGAAGAGCGCCACTGACGCCGCCGACAAGATGGTGAAATCCCTGAGCACGCGGTACAACCGCGCCCGCCAGAGCCAAATCACCACCGAACTGTCGGAAATCATGGGCGGCGTAGAAGCGATGAAGGGCTAAGCACCCGCGCCTCGTTGCGAGCTGCGAAACGGGCAGCCAACGGACCCCTCTCGACCCGTCACGTCTTAATTGGATTGTGGGTGTAGCGTTTCCTGTGCGGCGTCTTCTCCGGCCTTCATGATCGTGGGCTGGGCAAGCTGGCGGATCGTATCCAGCATTCCGATCAGGGACGTCTCAATCGGCACCGACGCCGCGCAGGTGATTCGCTCCTTTGCCTTCTTCAAATCTCCCTTGATCGTCCATAACCCGACCGCCATGGGGATGTTTGGATAGCGTGCGTGCACGCGCTTGCAGAGGTAGCGGGAATAGCTCACGGCGCCGGGCGGCAGCGCCGACACGACCACCACATCCGCCCCGTGCTTCTCGACGGCGTCCATCATCTCGCTGGCAAGAGAGGCGACGGGAACCGGCACGGCGCAGTAGCCGCGCAGGGCGAGGAGCTGGGTGAGCATCTGATTGGCGATGTCGTCGCCGTCGTCACGCGCGGGGAGGCAGACGACGGTTACGCTGCACGCGCTGGGAAGTTTTGTACGCGATACCGAGGCGTCCGGCTCCGCCGCAGGAGCGGGTGCCAAGGCGGACGGCCCGTCCGGCGCCTTGCCATTGCCGTCGGGGGTCGCCGGCGCTTCGCCTTTTGCGACGGCGACGTTGGTCGCCGCGGCTTCGCGGAGGTCGGTGCTCACCTGTTTCTCGGCGATCGCCCGGGCGGCGTCGCCGAGCTCGTCGATCATGCCGCGCATCGCCTGCGCGATAAACGTTTCCCGCACCTCGTCGATCGTACCGCGGTGCCGGTCCTGCTCGGCCATGGCCATGGCGGGCAGCAACACCTCGTCGTACACCCGTTCGAGCGACGTCTCGTTGAGATGCGCGCGGGCGAGCTCGGTCGCTTCTTCCTGATCGAGCGCAAGCAGCCGCTGGTAGAGCCGTTCGGGCGGCTCGAGGACCTGCTCGTCGCCGAGCAGGATGTCCAGGAATTGAAGCTGGGGCACGTACTTGCCCAGCACGACGAGGCACACGGTCATTGGCGTCGCCAGCAACAACCCCACAGGGCCCCACAACCAGGTCCAGAACACCGCCGAGACGAGAACCGCGACGGTCGACATCCCCGTGCTGGAGCCGTAAAGCCAGGGTTCCATGAGGTTGTTGCTGAGCAGCTCGATGACGACGAACATGCCGACCGTGAAAAAGAACGGCGTAAATCCGTGATACACCGCCGCCGAGAGCACGATCGGAAACGCCGCCGCGATCCACGGGCCGATGTAAGGAATGAAACGAAGGATCGCGCAAAGGAGTCCCCACAGGACGAAGCTGGGGAAAGGTTTGTCTCCGACGAACTGCCCGATGGCCCACAGCCCGATCGAGACGGCGATGCCGTAGGATCCGTTCACGATGGCCTGTGCGAACATGTACCGGCTCATGCGTTTGCCGGCGTCGTCCAGCGCGGTGGTGGTGAGATTCAGCTGGCCGTGGCCGATCAGACGGATAAGGCGGTTGCGGAGGTCTTCTCGCTGGATCAGCATGAAGATGACGAACACCAGCACCAAGCCCGCCGTCCCAAGCGGGGGAAGCAGTCCCCCCAGTTTGCCAAGGACCGTGACGATCGGAGAACTCGGCTCCGTCAGGGCGACGACCCATGCCGGATTTCCTTTCGTAGAACCGATAGGCGGGGCATTCACGTTCCCGAAATTCGCTGCCATCGCCGCACCGGCGTTGGAAGCGCTCGACCCAACGGGCGCCTGCGGCTGCAGGGAGGCAGTTATTTTATCCGTGGTCGGCTGCGTGGAGGACTGTGTCGTTTCCTTCTCGACGTCCTCGGCGACGTCCTTCATTTTGTCCACGATTCCGCCCCGGCCGGCGAAATACCGGGTCAGATTTCCGGCCTTGTCCTTAATCTCATCCCGATAGTTGTCCAGCCGGTCGGTGAGATTGACCACCTGAACCGCGGTGGCCCAACCCAGCGCGCCGACCACACTTGTCGCCGCGAGGACGACGACCGTAACCGCCGCAACGCGATGCATTCCAAAACGCTCAACGCGTTTGACCAGCGGCGACAACAGAAAGCAAAATAACACCGCCAAGGCGAGTGGGATCAGGACGTCTTGCGCGAAGTAAAGCGCCGCCACCACGACGCACACCGCCGCCAGGACGATAAATCGAGAGTTTTTCGCGAGTTCTGCCGGGCGCGCCATTCATGGGCATCGTACACGGGTGTCGTGGTTAATGGGACGGGGAATACGCAGGGTGAAGAGTCACGGGTCAGGGTTCAGGGTTCAGGGGTGAGGCGTTTACCCGTGCGAAGTTGTCGCTGCCTTCGTATCATTTCATGAACGGCACCCTCGTGGGTCGCCAGTTCAATTAAATTCTGACCCCTGATTCCTGATTTCTGATTCCCGACTCCTGACCCCTCAACCCCGAACCCCGAACTTCCCCCATGCTCGACACCCTTACCGATAAACTCTCCGGCGTTTTCCGCAGCCTTTCCGGGCGGGGACGCATCAGCGAAGAAAACGTCCGCGAGGCGATGCGCGAAGTGCG
>JBKJRK010000410.1:0-2783 GCA_046593135.1 Tepidisphaeraceae bacterium
CGCGCCGCCGGGACGCTGCGCGACAAACCACCCGGCTCGGCGCGCGGCAACGACGCGCCGTCCGGCTCGGCGATTCGCGACGCCGTCCGCACGAAGCAGGCCCGCATCACCGCCGACCCCAACACCAACAGCATCATCGTGGTCGCCCCGCCCGACGTGCAGCGGCTGTACGAGCAGCTCATCCGCCAGCTCGACAAGCGGCGCCCGCAGGTGCTGATCGAATGCACCGTCGTCGCACTCAACACGACCGGCAACTTCTCCCTCGGCGTCGAGATCGGCCGGCTCGGCGGAAGCGACGAGAACCAACTCGTCACCTTCAGCCAGTTCGGCCTCAGCACGCCCGACCCGAAGACCGGCCGCCTGTCGCTCGTCCCCGGAGTCGGCTTTAACGGGGCGCTCGTTAGTACGGAAATCGCCGACGTCATTGTCCGCGCGTTGGAAGGCAGCTCGAAGGCAAGAGTCAGCTCCGCCCCGCGCATCCTCGTCAACGACAACAACACCGGCACGCTGACCAGCATCACGGAATTCCCGTACGCGAGCGTAAACGCTTCGGACACCGTCGCCACGACCAGCTTCGGCGACTACTCCAAAGCCGGCACGGAGATCACCGTCCGCCCGCACATCAGCGAGGCCGATTACCTCCAGCTCGAATACAGCGTGTCGCTCAGCAGCTTTACCGGCGACCCGGTCAAGCAGGGCGACACGCTTTTGCCCCCGCCGCGTAAGAGCGACGCGATCGAGAGCCAGGTCACCATCCCCGACGGCTCGACGATCATCGTCGGCGGGCTGAACACGAAGAACTTCATCGAAAGGATTGACTCGGTTCCGCTGCTCGGACGGATCCCGGTGTTGAAGCACCTCTTCAGCAGCCGCTCGACGACGGACGGCAACGCGACGCTGTTCGTGTTCATTCGGCCGGTGATTCTGCGCGACGACAAGTTTGAAGATTTGAAATACTTCTCGGAGCGCGACGCCGGGGCGGCCGAGATTTCCGGGGACTTTCCGAAGAGTGAGCCGCTGGCGATTCCGTAGATCAAGTGGCACATAGAATGCTTGTGGCGCGGGCTTCTTGCCGCGTCTGCACGAACAAAGAAAAAACGCGGGCGAGACACCCGCGCCACAGGTCAATGCAAGACGGCGTTTCAAACCCTTCATCGCTCGGTCTGCCGGTCGTCGAAAGCCTCGGCGGCCGAGAGCCGTCGGCGGAATTCGTGGAGCGGGTGCCGATCCATTTCGCCCGGCAACACGGACTTCTCGGCCTCGTGGGCGAAAATGGCAAGCTGCCCGTCGCCGTCGGCGATTCGAAATTTCCCGGGGCGTGGGACGCGCTGCAAGTTGTTTCCCGCTTTCTGGGTCGTCCGGTGCAACCCCTGATCGCCCCGGCGGCGCAGGTGTCGGCGGCGATCAACGAGGCCTACGAACGCCGCACGGGACAGGCGCAGGATTTTGTGCAGTCCATCGATACGCCGGTTGCCCTGATCGACGGCGATTCGCTGCGGCATCACGCCGAGGAGTGGCGGCAGCTTCGCAGCGGCCGCGACGATTTGCTCGACGTCGCCGGGCGGGCGCCGACGATCAAGCTGGTGAATCTCGTGCTGTTTGAGGCAGTTCAGGCGCGGGCGTCGGACATTCACATGCAGCCGTACGAGGACACGTTCGTCGTGCGCATGCGGATCGACGGCGTGCTGCACGACGCGATCCAGTTGCCCAAGCGGATGCAGGAAGAGCTCGTCAGCCGGGTCAAGGTGATGAGCCGGATGAACATCGCCGAGAAACGGCTCCCGCAGGACGGGCGGGCGACGGTGCAGGTCGGCGACCGCGCGATTGACCTGCGCGTGGCGACGTTGCCGACCAGCTTCGGCGAGCGCGTCGTCATCCGCCTGCTCGACAAGAGCAGCCGGCTGTACAACCTCGCCGAGCTCGGCATGGAAGCCACGCCGCTCGCGCACTTCCGAAAGCTCATTTCCGGGGACCACGGCCTGATCCTCGTCACCGGCCCGACCGGCAGCGGAAAAACGACGACGCTGTACGCCGCGTTGCAGGAGATCAACCACCGCGAGCTGAATATTCTGACGCTCGAAGACCCGATCGAATACCAACTCCCCGGGGTCAGCCAGACGCAGGTGAGCGAGAAAAAGGGAATGACGTTCGCGAGCGGCTTGCGGAGCGTGCTGCGTCAGGACCCCGACATCATCATGATCGGCGAGATCCGCGACCGCGAGACCGCGGTGATGGCGATCCAGTCGGCGCTGACGGGTCACTTGGTGTTCTCGACGCTGCATACCAACGACGCCGCGGGCGCGGTGGCCCGGCTGCTCGACCTCGGCATCGAACCGTACCTGCTGGCCAGTTCGCTCGTTGGTGTCGTCGCCCAGCGGCTGCTCCGGCGCGTGTGTCCGGAGTGCGTGCAACTTGCGCCCGCTTCCGACCTGCTGCGCGTCATGCCGGCGGGCGCGGCATTGCCCGGGGACGCCGGCGAATCGGTCCGGACGTCCACCGGTTGCCCGGCGTGCCGGCAGACGGGCTATCGTGGGCGGCTCGGGATTTTCGAGATGCTGCTCGTGGACGACGCCGTCCGCCGGAAGATTCAGTCCACCGCCACCGCCGCCGAGATCAACGCGGCGGCGCGGGAGGGTGGAATGGCAAGCCTGCGCGAAGACGGCGTCGCCAAGGTGCGGGCAGGCGCGACGACGGTTGACGAAGTATTGCGCGTGACGATGCGTGGCTAAATAGATGACCCTGATTCGGAAACGACTGAAAAGAGCCGCGACCGTCAGGGAGCG
>JBKJRK010000450.1:0-2813 GCA_046593135.1 Tepidisphaeraceae bacterium
CAACGGCGGGTTCGAGTGTACACCAGAGGCGTGGACATACGTTTAGTCCTCCCAATCAGGTGTCCGCATGAGCGAATTAAATCCGACGCCGTCAAACGACCCGCCATCCCCGCGGCCGGATTCGTCTGCTGTGCCGGCTCCTTTGCAACGCGGAAGGGTGGCTAAGCTGAACACAAAGAAGAAGCGGCGGGTGCCGTTGTGGCTGAAATCCGTCGGCGTCATTTTACTGCTGTTGGGGTTGCTCGTCGCTTTTGCGCCGGCCATTGCCAGCACCGGCTTTGCCCGGTCGTTCGTCCTGGGGAAGGTGAATGAGAACCTTAACGGCCGGGTTGAGGTGGCCGACTGGTCGCTGGGATGGACGAGCGGCTTCAAGGCGACCGGAATGCGCGTCTTTGACGCCGGTGGGCAGCCGGTCATCCAATTGGCGTCGCTGACGACCGGCCTGTCGGTGATCGACGTCGTGCGCGGCAAGTTTGATCTCGGCGAGGCGGTCGTCGACGGCCTGGACTTTCACCTGCAGCGCGACCCCAACGGCGATTTCAACCTCGCGAAACTAGCCAAGGCCACGCCCGCTCCGCCGCCGCCTGCCGAGGCCACGCCCGCCCCTTTGCCGAAGCCTGTTGAGCCGACTCCGCCCGGTCCAACGCCCGCGGCCCCCAATTCCCAACCGCCGACCAAACTACCGGACGTGAGTGGCCGGGTCGTCGTACGCAACAGCAAGGGTACTTACGAGGACGCCGTCAATCATCAGACGGTGAAGTTCACGTCGATCGACGGCGACGTTCGTATTCCGGACATCAATGGCCCGATTGAGAACACGCTGACCGTCGTTGCAGTCGGATCGGACGGACAGCAAGGCACGGTGAAGGTGAGCGGCACGGCCGACATTGCCGACGACAACGAGTTGCACATCGATCCGACAAAGATGAATCAGACCATCGACCTTTATGGGTTCACATCTGCGGTCCTCGCGGCGTTCATGCCGCCGCAGAGTAAAGGGTTGGATTCGGGTCGCCTCGACGGCACGATCAAGTTGGCCGCAGTCCCCGGCTCGGGCTCGCTCCTCGCACTGACCGGCCGGCTAGATGCGACGAACATTTCCGTCAAAACTGAGGGGCAGCCGATCAAGGACGAGAAGCTCTCTCTCACGCTCAACCTCCGCAGCGATCCCGATTTCAAGACGGTCAACGTTGATGACGTCACGCTGGCCGGCAATCTGATCAACGTACGGGTGTACGACACGGTGATCGACTCCGCCGCCGGCGCTGCTGCGGACGCCGCGCCGCTCGCCGGCGTGCGAAAAGCCAACGCGACGGTTGACCTGCCTCGTCTCGGCGACCTGCACGCGCTCCTCGTCGCGATCAGCCCTCCCGAGTCGCGAGGACCGGAAGACCCGCCGGCCGGAAAAATTCTCGGCGGCAGCGTGAACGCGACGCTGGCGCTCGCGCGCGACGGCGCGTCCGTCGTCGTGACGCCAAACATTTCGGTGAAATCATTGTCAATCGGCGCCGGAGACGTCACGAAGGACGTCGGAGACGTGGCCGCCGCTACGGCGATGCGCCTCGTTCCCCTGGAATCAGCGCCGGCCGACGCGACATTTCTCGCCCGCCTGCGTGAGCTGACGATTCCGAGCCTGCTCGTACAAGGCGCCGGGATGAACCTCAAGCTGGACCAGCCGCTCGTCATCAAGAACCCGGCCCACGCGCTGGCCGCGTTCGGAGACGCGGCGTCGAAAGGCGCTTCGTCGGCGTCCGCCGGCGCGACGTCGACGCTTACGGCGATTCTCATCGGCGAAATTCAGCTTCCCGAACTCCTCTCCACGCTCGAAGCATGGCAAGGCGCGGCGCCCGGAACCCGATACCCCTACGCCGGCGAAATGACGTTCCGCCAGGAGCTTGCGACGAAGAGCGGCGGGGCGGTTTCGCTCGTCGGCCGGACGGACGTCAACCGCTTCGCCATGACGGGCAAAGACGCCGGGCGGTTCGATGAGCCGCACGTCGGATTTGCCAACAACATCGACTTCGATCCCGGCGCGAAGGTGCTCAAGATCAACGACGTCTCGCTCGCGATGGAAACGACCAACGCCGTCCGGATGGTGATGAACGGGACGATCCGCGAACTCGACACCAACCGGCGGTTCGACAACGTGGCGATCAACCTTGGCTACGACGCCAAAGCGCTGTGGGACTTGTTGAAACCCATGCTCGATCCCGAAACCGGCGGAAAATCGCTCGAAGAATGGACGATGTCCGGCAAGCTCGTGCGGAAGATCGACATCTCCGGCAGCTATCCCGTCAACGACCCGCACGCGCTCAACTCATTAAAAATCGACGGGGGCTTCGCGCTCGACCAATTCTCGGGCCGCGGGATGGAATATCAGCCGGATCTTATCTTCGCGCTCGAAAGCGGCCGGCTGCGATTTCGCCATGCGAAGCCGGCATCGGCCTCGGCCGCAACGGCAACGACGCAGCCATCCGTTCCCGGCGACCCGTTCATGGGCGGACTGCTCAGCCTTGAAGGGTGCGAGGTTGACCTCACCGGCGATCATCCCCGTCTTAATACACCCGCCGATCATCCGCTCGTGCGGGGCGCGACCATCAACCCGATCTTCGCCGATTCGGTGGTCGGCCGGTTCGTCAACCCGGCGTTTGACGGCGCGACGCAGGCCAGGGGCTTGCTCGACGTCACGGTTGTGAACTGCCATGGCTTGGCACTCGACAAGACGATGCAGTCGCCGAACCCCGCAGAATCGGGACGGATCGAGTTACGCTGGTCGCTCACCGAACTGTTCCTCGGCCAGCCGGACCTCGTCG
>JBKJRK010000606.1:0-5395 GCA_046593135.1 Tepidisphaeraceae bacterium
GTGAACACCCGCACGCTACGAGTTGATGGGCGAGGGCAATAAGTTCCCTCCATTCAGATCTGCCATCGAATGCGCTTAAGATTGTGTGAGGAAAACGAAACGTCTTAATTCAGTGACAGTACACCGGCGGGGCGGGTTAGGGCTCCAGGGGCTGAATAGTTAACCGAGTTCCATGCAATCGAATTCTCGCCGTGCGCGTTACCGCTCACTGTCCGACAACGCCCGGCACTTCCGCTTTCGGCGCGGCGTCCTTTCGTCATCATCTCCCTGGCGCCACGGGCTTCGGCGCAGACGTTTGACGGAGTGAGCGGCCATTTCGGACAACGCCGGCGGCGACGTCGTCGCCGAGAAACTGCTCGTGGCGTCGACCCAACGGTTTCGGGGCACACCTAGATCTGTTGTGCCCGTGCTGCGTCATAACGCGACCGCAGTTGCGGATCGGCGACGGCGTGTGCGCCGCGATATACCAGCAGCAGCCCGCAGCGGGATCGCTCGGTCTTGTTGGGTGCACTCCAGTGAATCGTTTGACAATGGTGGATCAGCGCGTCGCCGGGGTCGAGCGTGCCGCGGAACTCGTCGGCCTTGTCGTGCGCCGGCATCTCCGTCAAGCCCATCGAGTTCCCCGCGACGCCGCTGGGGCGATGCGGCAGGACGCCGGCGGTGTGGCTTCCTTTCAAGTAGTAAATGGGGCCGTTCTCCGGCGTCGCCGCGTCCAGGGCAATCCAGACGGTCAGCACGTCCGGCGGAGATTGGCAAAAATAGGCGTTGTCCTGGTGCGGCGGCACTCCCGAACCGACCTTCGGCGGCTTGTTGAACGTCTCCACCGCCATGAGCACCGGCTCGCCGCGCACCAACGTGGCGATGAGTCCTAGAACCTGCGGCTGTTTCGCAAACGTATGGAAGTACGGGTCGTGCTGCTCCATGCGCCACAGGTTGCGGATCGTCGTGCCGTCTGTTTCGAAGGTTCGATCGCCCGCCGGCAGGCCCGGCGCGAGGTCGCGCACGTAGCGGTCGAGTTGGGCGCGGACCTCCCCCAGGGCGACTGGCGAGAGGAATTCGCGCATGCGGAGAAAGCCGTTGCGCTCGTATTCGGCGAGCAGTTCGGTCTGGGGAATCATCGCTTTGCTCCAATCGTTGGGCGGCCGACGTCCTGCCACGTTCTGCTTTCGACGCTGCGCAGGACGGCTTCGTTTACGCGCAGCGTGGCCGCCGCGTCATCGAGGGTACACGGCATCCGTCCGCCACTTTCGATCGCGTCGAGAAACGCGTCGGCTTGGCGGATGAACAACTCGTCACGGTCGAGTGGCCCGAACGCGTGGTCGGCCCACTGCGCACCAGGTTCCGTCATCGACCGCCAACGGCAGGCGTGGTACTCGAACCGCGCGGTCGCGTTCTGGCAGACGACGGTGAGGGTCAGCTCGTTAGGGGCCTGATGCTGATTGAGACTGTAACTGCCGAGCACGGGACCGTGACGGGCGATCACGTGTACGGTGTCTTCGACGTCTACGCCGTCGAGGGCGAGATGCCCGGCGTCGGCGACCAACTGCTCGATCGGTCCGACGAGCCACTCGGCGGCGTTGATCACGTGCGTGAGGGCGTCCTGCACCGCCCCTCCGCCGGTGTCGTGCGACGCATAATACGTCGCATGGTAATCAGGTCGGTACGTCGGGAAGTGTTGTCCGGCGACGGCGACGACCTCGAGAGGGCGGCCCAAGCGTCCGGCAGCGATCGCCGCTTGCATGTCCGCCAGCGCGGGGTGAACGCGATAGACGTACGCGACGGCCGCGACGGTACCGTTGCCCGCGACCGTCTCGGCGAGCGCTTGGACGCCGTCAGTCGTTACACCCAGTGGTTTTTCGATGAGCACGTGCACGCCCGCCGCCGCCAGTCGCGTCGCCAAAGGCACGTGCAGCGGCGCCGGCGTGGCGATGACGGCGGCGTCGACGCCCGCCGCCAGCGCGGCTTCGAGGTCCACGCGGGCTCGCGCGGCGGGGTAGCGGCGGGCGACCACCTCGCGCAGCGACGGGTTCGGCTCGACGAACGAAACTTCCGCCCTCCCGCTCCCGCCAAAGCACCGTAGGTGTCGCTCGCCGATCGAGCCGACGCCTATCACAAGCACACGATGCCGCGGGCGTTCGTCGCTCATGCGTCCGCCCTCTCCAAAATCCGATCCGTCCCCAGCGCGGTTCGGGGGCGCGACGCAAGGCTCACGAGGATGCCCGCGCCAAGACTTAGAATTAACGAACACGGCATGATCAGGATCACGCTGAAATCGCCGGTGTCGGCGAACTGCCCGACGATTTGCCGCCAGTAGGAAAAAAGCAGGCCGGCCCCGAAGCCCATTGCGATGGCTGCCCACGCGCCAGCCGGGGTCGCGAAGCGGACGAAGAACGCCATCGCGAACAGCACGAACAGCGGCACGGTGAAGAACCCGCTCATCCGGTAAGTCATGTCCAGGATGTTTCGGCCGGGCACGTAGCCGATGACAAAGCTCAGCGAGACGGCGATCACGCCGACCCCGAGCCCAACGATTTTTGCCCGCCGGGCGAGGGCGCCGGAGTCGGCGGCTGGTGCGTTTGCGTCATCCAGCCGGACGTCGGTCGTTGGCGAACTTCGGGGGGGGCTGGAGGGCGCGGCATCGGCGTGGTCGGTCGAACCGGACGGAATGCCCCGCGCGAATACCGATTTGAAGTCGACGACGAGCACAGTCCCCAGAGCGCTGATCCCTGACGAAAGGCTCTGCATCGCATCGGCGAACAACGCCGCGACGACGATGCCTCGAATGCCCGACGGCAACACGGTAGCGATGAAGTGTGGAAAGAGCCGGTCCGCCTGGCTGACGATTGAGGCGCCGGGATCCGGCCGGTCGCCGGCGAATCGCAGGAAGTACGCGAGCAGGGCCGCCGCGATCCCCCACAGCACAATGCTGATCGCCGCGTCGCCGATCATGCAGTGAAGAAAGCTTCGCCGGGCGGCCTTGACGTCGCGCGTGCAGAGGTAGCGCTGGATCATCATCTGGTCGGAGGTGGCCGTGCAGATCCACCAGAGCGCGGCGTTGATGACGGCGCCGAGGATGGTGACGCGGTCGAAGGTGCTCAGCGAGAAGACCTTGACTTCCGGCCAGTTCAGTTGCGCGACCGCCTGCGGATCCCAATTGAACACCGGACCGATCCCACCACAGCGATAGACGACGTAGGCGATGATCAGCACGCCGCTGCCGACGTGGATGATGAACTGGATCACGTCCGTGAGCAGCACGGCGCGAATACCGCCCATTACCGTCGAGGCCGTCGTGATGATTCCGACCGCGAGCAGCACGTAAATAAGCGGGATCTGCGTGACCACCGAGACGGCCGTGCCGCAGAGGAACAGGACGAACGCCATCCACAGAAGCCGGATCGCCAGGAACAGCAGGGACGCGGCCTTGCGGACGCCCAGACCAAACCGATTCTCCAACAGCTCGTAGCCGCTGGTGATCCGGTATTTCATGATGTGCGGGATGATGAGGAAGCCGACGATGAGAAAAGTGAACGGGTTGTGCAGCAGGCTCCAGGCGAGTCCGGGCCCGTAGGTGATCAACTCGCCCGGGTATGCGAGGAAGCTGACAGTGCTGAGCAGGGCCGCGATCATCGAGATTCCGACGACCGAAGACCGCGCGCCGCGCCCGGCGACGAAGTAGTCGTCCGACGATTGGACTCTTCTGGAATAAGCCCACCCGATCCAGAGCATGACGCCCGCGTAAAGCGCCATCATCGCGAGGTCGAGCACGTGCAGATGACCCATTTGGTTCCTCTATCTCGTGAGGGTTCGGCGGTTGACGTTCCGGGCTCCGAGTCGCCGGAAGTGCATCGAATTCCCCTAATATCCCAGCTTCGCGTTTACCCAGTTCAACGGCGGTTCGCCCCGGGTGAACCGCCGCAAGTTCAGGCACAGCAGATCATTCAGCACGACCCAATACTCCTCGAAAACACCGGAGACGTGCGGCGTCATAATCAGGTTTGGGGCCTGGAAAAGCGGGCTGTCGGCCGAGGGAGGCTCGCCGAGGTAAGCGTCCACGGCGGCTCCGGCAAGATGACCCGCGGCAAGTGACGAGGCGAGGGCGGCTTCGTCGACGATGCCGCCACGCGAGACGATGACGACCCGGGCGCCGCGAGGCAACCGAGCCAATTCGGCCTGCCCGATCATCCCCGCCGTCTCCGGCGTGCGCGGCGCGGTGACGACAAGCACGTCGCACAGCGGCAGCATCTCGTCTAGTTGTCCAGGCCCGAACCATCGCTCGGGCAGCGAGCCCTCGGGATCGCCGGTGCCCTCGAACGCGAGGAAGCCCGACTGCCGCTTTTCACGCGGATTGTTTTTCAGGCAGACGACGCGCATGCCCAGCGCGCGCAACTGCCGCGCGCACTCGCGACCGATGCCGCCGTAGCCGATCAACCCCGCCGTCTTTCCGCGGAGCATTGTGCATGCCAGCGACATGCGGTCGGGCCAAGTGCGCGTCGCCTGGAACGTTGTCGCCCGGGGCATGTGGTGGACCAGCATCAACAGCGTGCAGGCCGCGTACTGCGCAATGGGTACGGCGTGCGTGCCGGCGGCGGTCGCGACCTGCACCCCGGTCTGCCAAACCGGATGGCCGTCAAGATGGTCGATGCCCGCGGACAGGAGCTGGATGAAGCGAAGGTCGGGCCATCGTGACAGGTCGCGCGGGACGTCTTCGGTCACGAGGACGTGCGTCTTTTCTGGCGCAATACGATCGAGGTCGGCGCCGACCGGCAGTACTCGCATTTCGACCTTCGTCCCGCCACACGCGTCGGTGAGCCGCCGCCGCTGTGCGTCATCAAGGCGGTAAGGTTCAATGTTAAAGGCAATGTGAATCATTCCGCTCACGTCCGTTCTCCGCTTCCGGGCACGAAGGGGTATTTCTCCAGGAGTTGCGGGTCGAACCGCACACCGAGCCCCGGCTCCGACGGCACACCCACTACGCCGTTTCGGGGCTCGAGCGATTCGACCAGGAAATCCTTATGGATCGATCGCGGCGCGACCACAACCTCCAGCCAATCGACTGACGCCATTGCCGCGGCCACGTGCCACGACGCCGCCATCGCCGGGCCGATGCATCCGCCGGTGTGAATCGCCGCGCCGATGCCGTGGGCGGCGGCGTGATGGACGATCTTCACGGTCTCGGCGATGCCCCCGACATACCCCAGGTCGGGCTGCGCGAGGTGTACGCCCCGGCCCGCGATAAACGGGTGGAACTGCTCGACGCCGGACAAACTCTCCCCGCCCGCGATCGGCACGCGTGAGCGGGAACGGAGCTCGCAGTAACCCGCGACGTCCGAATATTGCAAAGGCTCTTCGTAGAACGCCAGACGGTACGGCGCCAGGACGTGGGCGATCTCGA
>JBKJRK010000045.1:0-9293 GCA_046593135.1 Tepidisphaeraceae bacterium
CGTCCACCGGGGTGCCGGCGGGCGGCGCGTCTGCGACGGCCGCAGAGGACGGCAGCAGCACGAGGAGCGCAGACATCACGACGGCGAAAAAAGGGCGGCACGACGAGACATGGAACATCGTGCGGCGGATTCTAACGACGAAGCGGTGGCGCGTGGTATAGGGTTCGCAGTGTTGCCGCACCCAAGGTGCTACTGCACCTGCATCTTGACGTTGCGAAGGGAAGAATGAGGAAACGCGCTTTCACATTTTCACTCGATCAGCGCGCGAGCGGCGTGCTGCTTCATCCGACCAGCCTCCCCGGGCGGTTTGGCAGTGGCGACCTCGGAAACGAAGCGCACGCTTTTGCAGAGTTTCTCGCGACGGCCGGGCAGAAGTGGTGGCAGATGTTGCCGGTCGGCCCGCCGGGCGGGGGCAATTCGCCGTACAGCGCGACATCTGCGTTTGCGGGGAATCCCGCGCTGGTGAGTCCCGAGGGCCTTGCCGAAGCCGGGTTGCTCGAACGGCAAGACCTCAAACCTACGAGCGGATTCAGCGCGAAACGCGTCGATCACGAACGTGTGTTGCAGTTCCGAACGGCGTTGCTCCGCCGGGCGTTTGATCGCTTTCGCGCCGACGGAGGCTTGCGGCAGAAAGCGTTCACCGCGTTTGTCGCCGGCAATGCGTTCTGGCTCGATGACTTTGCGCTGTTCGCGGCGTTGAAGCAAGCGAACGGAAACAAGCCGTGGTCGGCGTGGGACGCCGGCGTGCGCCTGCGAAAGCCGCAGGCGCTCGCGAAAGTGTCGGCGACGCTCGCGGACGAAACATTGTTCCAGCAGTTCGTACAGTTTGAGTTCGACCGGCAGTGGCAGGCGCTTCGTGAGCATTGTGCGAGTCTTGGCGTTGGGCTGATTGGCGACGTGCCGATTTTTGTCGCGTACGACAGCGCGGAGGTGTGGGCCAATCCGCATTTATTTCTGCTCGACCGCACCGGCCGGCCGACGGTCGTATCCGGATGCCCGCCGGATTTCTTTAACTGTAGCGGCCAACATTGGGGTCATCCCCATTACAACTGGAAGACCCACGCCGCCGAGGGATATCACTGGTGGATCGAGCGATTCCGCCATACGCTTCACTGTTTTGACGCCGTGCGGATCGACCATTTCCTGGGATTTCATCGCGTCTGGTCGATTCCCGCGAGCAGCCGGACGGCAAAGCAAGGGCGTTACACGCCGGGACCGGGCGCGGCGTTTTTCAAGACACTGCGGGCAAAGCTCGGCGACGTGCCGATCATTGCCGAAGACCTCGGAACCGTGACCGACGAGGCTCTGGAGCTTCGCGACCGATTCCAGTTTCCCGGCATGCGCGTGCTGCAATTCGGCTTCGGCGACGGCGGGGAATACCACCTCCCGCACAACTATCCGCGGCGGTGCGTGGTCTACACCGGCACCCACGACAACGACACCACGGCCGGCTGGCTTGGTAGCATCCCCGCCTGCGAGTGCAAGCGTGTCATAGCGTACACGTCGAGTGATTCAGCGTCGTCTGCCAAAACGATTACCCGGTCCCTCGTTCGCACGGCGCTGGCAAGTGTCGCCGACACGGCGATTGTTCCGGTGCAGGACCTGCTCGGTTTGGGAGGCGAGCACCGGATGAACATTCCGGGAACTGCGATGAACAACTGGGCGTGGCGACTGGAACCCGGCAAACTCACCGCAAGTGTCGGCCGGCGCCTGAAGGGGTTGTGCGAGCTGTACGGAAGGGTCTAATTGATTCAGGCATGCGACGGGACGCGCTCAAGGATCGCCCCCTCGTGATACGCGAAAATCAGCCGCTCCAGTGCCGCGATCTGCCGGCGGACGCCGTCGCCTTCTTCGGTGTCGGCGATCGTGTGGGGGCTGGCGTAAGATTGGATCGTCGTCATTTTGGGGATGATGTCGGCGCCGGCTTCGATGACCTGGGCGACTGACTCGAAGTGGTAATGTTCGGCAAGCTTGATGCCCTCGGGGGCGAGAATCAGCGTGTACCCGCGGTCGCCGTAGGCGACGGAGAACGCGCCGTCGATCGTGACGGCGTTGCCGCCGCGCTTGACGGGGGTTTCGCCTTTTTCGACCTTCACCGGCACGTGGCCGTTGACGATCAGCACGTCGTCGTTCATCCCGAATTCTCGGCCCATTCGCTTCACGAAGGCGGCGTCGTGGATGAACTCGAAGTAGGGGTTCTTGTGCTCGTGCCGCACGTCCTTGTCGGCCACGAAATGCCCTTCAAACGTCGCCATCTTGTCCTTCCCGAACAGCGGCGATTTCGCCCCCGACCACAAGTACCACAGCCAGTCGGCGTCGCCGTCGAGCTCTTCGGCGCCTTTGCGAAACGCCCGGCGTATGACCGAATCGATCGAATCGAATAACGCCCGCCCCGCACGCGGCTTGCCGTCGACGACCAGCGGTAGCGGGTTGCCCTTCTCATCGACCGGCACGCAGGCGTGAAAAATCAACGCGCCGTCGCGGCGCGTCCACATCGCCCCGCGCTGGGCCACGAACGACATGTGTTGCCACAGCCGGCCGCTCGTCGTGAACGACGTGCGGAGGCGGTCCATGCAGACCCGCTCGGCGGGCGTGAGCGTGTACGGGTCGGCCGGGTTGACGGTCGGGAAATTCTTGTCGAGCAGCGGAAATCGCTTGCCGTCGATCTCAACCGTGCCGGCGGTGCGGTCGATGCGGTGAAGCAGGTCGCGGTCGCCCATCTCCCATTCGGGGTGGTTCCGGCTCGTCTGGCCTTCGAGCTTGAACTGCAAAATCGCGATCGCCTTTTGCATCCGTGCGAGCATGAGGTCTTCGGACCCCTTGACCTTGAAATTCTCGGCCGGGTCGTCGGGGTAAGCGGTTCGCGCGAGGTCGGCCAGGGGCTTGAGCGTGATGCCGTAGCCCTCTTCGAGTTGAGAAAGTTGTCCGTATCGAAGCGACAAACGCACGACGGTGGCGACCAACGCCTCTTGCCCGAGGCACGCGCCCATCCACGACACGTCGTGGTTGCCCCAAATGATCGAGATGTTCGGCTGGCGCATCAGGTAGTCGATGACCCGCTCAATGTGCGGTCCCCGGTCGCCCAGGTCGCCGGCGACGATAATTTCCGCCGCGGACAAGTTCCGGACCAGTCGCGACGCCGCGCGAACGGCTTCGAGCTCCCGGCCGTGGTCGGCGAGGGCATCGACCATCGAATCGACGTACTGCGCGCCCCGCGCGTTGGTCGATTCATTTCGCAACTCGGCAAACAGTTCGAGGTAGACCGGCGGGACCAGCTCGATCACCGTCGCCCGTCGCAGAATGGAGGCCAGACTGCGGACGACTTCAAACTGAAGCCGGAGCGTGCGTTTCGTCCACGCCCGGCGGGCGGCCTTGTCGGTAAGCCGGGCCCGCATGGCGTCCATCGCTTCGCGCGGGTAGTACAGGACGTTCAGCAGTTGCCGCTGCTCCTCGTCGCTCAGCCGATCCGAAAAAAGTTTTTGAACCAGCGGCCGGAGGCTACCCGAGGCGTTGTTGATGACGTGACGGAGCTTCTTGTCTTCGCCGTGCACGTCGCTGATGACGTGAACGGTGCCTTTCGGCAGCGACAGCGTCGCCCGAAGGGCCGCCACCTCCGCCAGGGCGGCGTCGGCGGAGCCGTAGTCGGTGGCGAGGGCGTTGAGCAGCGCAAGCTCTGCTTCGTCAAAGGAATAAGCCATGTTTTCACTTTTCGTGCCGTCTCGCGTGCCGAATTTCGCCCCCTTGAGCGAGCAAAGATTGTAACTCTGGCGGAGTAAGGCAACAATTGCGTAGGGGCGAACCTCGCGTTCGCCCTTTTCGTCGTTAGAACCAATGCAAAAGGGCGAACACGAGCTACGCCCCTACAATCGACTCGCATTCACATGCAACGCAAGGTCTATCTCGAAACGTTCGGCTGCCAGATGAACGTGCTCGACAGCGAGCTCGTCATGGGCCAGCTCCGCGCCCAGGGTTACAAGCCGGTTGAGAGCCGCGACGACGCGGACGTGATCCTCTACAACACCTGCTCGGTGCGTGAACACGCCGAACAAAAAGTGTGGTCGCGCCTCGGCGAACTCCGCGACCGCAAGCGCGAAGACCCCGGCGTCGTGATCGGCGTCATCGGGTGCATGGCCGAGCGCGACGGGGCGAACATTTTCGAGCGGTTCCCACATGTGGACGTGCTGTGCGGTCCGGGAGAGCTCGACAAGCTCGCGGGGCTGGTTCACAACGCGGTCGTCACGAATGGCCCGTCCGTAGCGGCGACGCCTGCGTCGCCTCATGTGCCAGGGACGTATGCTGCAAGAGGCGACGCTGGCGTCGCAGCTACGCGGGGTGGAAAGCATGTCGCGCTGATGGGCGCTACGACGCGCCGCTCCTCGACGTTAAGCGCAGCCGAAGACAACCTGGAACTCCTCGACCTGTCCCGCAGCACCAGCAGCGAGGACGTCACCCACCAGGCGTACGTCCGCATCACCCGTGGCTGCAACAAGTTCTGCACCTACTGCGTCGTGCCCTACACCCGCGGGCCGGAAGTTCATCGCCCGCCGCAGAATATTGTGGAAGAAGTCAAACGGCTCAATGAGGCCGGCGCCCGCGAGGTAACGCTCCTCGGCCAGACGATCAACCACTACCATTACAAGCACGGCGACGGCCGCGAGACGAACTTCGCCGACCTGCTCTATCAAATTCACGAGGCCACGCCCGACCTGCCCCGGCTGCGCTTCGTCACCAGCTTCCCACGCGATTTCAGTGACGAAGCGTTGATGGCCATGCGCGACTGCGAGCGGATCTGCCGCTACCTCCACGTCCCCGCCCAGCACGGCTCCGACCGCGTACTCAAGCTCATGAACCGCGGCTACACCACCGGGGAATACCGCGACTTCATCGGCCGGGCGCGCGACTTCATGCCGGACGTGTCGATCGCCAGCGACTTCATCATCGGCTTCCCGACTGAAACCGAAGCCGAGTTCGAGCAAACCGCCCAACTCGTCCGCGACTGCCGCTTCAAGACCAGCTTCATCTTCAAATACTCACCCCGTCCCGGCACCGTCGCGATCGACCGTTTTCACGACGACATTCCCGAAGACGTCAAACGCCGGCGAAACAACGCGCTGCTCGCGGTCCAGACCGAGGTGAGTGCGGACATCAACCGACAGATGGTCGGGCAGACGGTCCAGGTACTCGTCGAAGGCGAAAGCAAACTCGCGATCAAGCAGGCGAACTACCCGAAATCCAACGTCGAACTCGGATGGGAGAAACGCCGGCAGGGTCACTTCAGTGAGCCTGTCCCCCCCACGCAAACCCAACTTGTCGGTCGGACCCGCGGAGACCAGGTCGTCGTATTTGATGGAGAGGCGTCTCAAAAGGGCGAGTTGCTCGACGTCGAGATCGTAGACGCGAAGAACCTGACGTTGTTCGCCAAGCCCGTCAGCTACGCGACAACAATCGCCTAAAGCGGGACGATCGTATGAACGAACCAGACACTTCGCCGGCCGTTCCACTTGCATATGCGCCGCGTGGTGATCGAAACCCGTTGGGCGCGCTGACGGTAGGTGAGGCCGCGATTTTAGCGGTGAGAGTTCTCGGCCTTTATTTTATTCTTGAGGCGCTACCGATTCTGTCAGCAATAACGATGATATTTTTTTCGTCGCGACCAACGCCAGGAATTGCTCCAGAACAAATCTTAACACAGTTGTCATATCCCTTTTTCTACGGAGCGATCGGGATTGTGTTGCTGACGAAATCGAGTTGGGTCGCCTGTCGCATGTTGGGCGTCGCCAGTTGGCCGGGGGAATCACCTCTCCATGTATCGGCGCGTCAGTTGCAGGCGGTGGGCCTGTCAATCTTCGGTGTCATACTTGCCATCAGCGGGGCCGAGGATTTCATCCGTGGGATCGTGACTTACCTCCGCGCGGAGGTCGCCGGAGACGTGATATATAGAGGGGCCATTGATTTGGCCACGCTCGCGAGTGGCATGTTTAAGCTTTTCGTCGGTGTTTGGCTGTTCGTCGGGTCAAAGCGTCTTTCTGTGTGGTGGCAGAAAATTAGAAGTACGGCGCCAAACCCTACCGCTAATAGCGGCACGCCCGCGTGCGACGGCACCCCCCAATCCGATGTGTCCACCGAGACCGCCTCCGTTCGTTTATAATCCACCTATGCCCGACGTCCCCGACATGCCGATCCGCCCGCGCCGCCTGCGCCTGCGTCCCGAACTGCGGCGGATGCTCCAGCGCGTCACGCTCCGCCGGAGCGACGTGATCGTTCCCGTATTTGTCGCGGAAGGGCATGGCGTGCGGAAAGAAGTTTCGTCCATGCCCGGCGTGTTCCAGATGTCGGTCGACGTCGCCGCAGACTGGCTGGCGGCACGGGCCGAGCAGGGTTTCGGGGCGTATCTCACCTTCGGCGTCATCGGCCGCGATCGGAAAGACGCGACGGGCTCCGCGGCCCTCGACCCCGACAACGTCGTTTGCCGGCTGCTGCGTGAAACTACCGCGCGCAAGTTGCCGATGCTCGGCATCACCGACCTGTGCTTTTGTGAATACACCGACCACGGCCACTGCGGGCCGATGTGCGCCGACGGGTCGACCGTAAAGAACGACGAAACGGTCGAACTGCTCGTGCGCCAAGCCGTCAACCACGCCAAGGCGGGGGCGGCGGTCATCGCTCCGAGCGGCATGATGGACGGAACGGTCGGCGCGTTACGAACCGGGCTGGATGGCGCTGGTTTCCAGGACGTTTCGATCCTCGCCTACTCCGTGAAGTACGCCAGCGCCTTCTACGGCCCGTTCCGCGACGCCGCCGATTCGGCGCCGGCGTTCGGGGACCGCCGCAGCTACCAGATGGACCCGGCCCGCGGCGTCGAGGAAGCGCTGCTCGAAGCCCGGCTCGACGTCGAGCAGGGGGCCGACCTGATCATGGTCAAACCCGCCGGGGCGTATCTCGACGTGATTCGTGCGGTGCGGGAACAATTCGAAGTGCCGGTTGTCGCCTATCAAGTGAGCGGCGAGTACGCGATGCTCGAAGCCGCGGCGCGGAACGGGTGGCTGGATCACGACCGCGCGGTACTGGAGTCGCTGATTGCGATCAAGCGCGCGGGTGCGGATTTAATCATCACGTATTACGCGGAATTGTTGGAAAAATTCCTGCCTGCGTAAAACCGGTCCCCAGCCCCGGAGGGGCGATAGAATGTAGTGCGGCGGCGTGAGCCCCGGGCACGCTTCCCGCCCAACGGATAGCCCCGTAGGGGCGGCAGAACGGATCACTTGATTTGTGCCATCCGTTCTACCGCCCCTACGGGGCTATCTCTATTGCGATTCGATTAAACTAAACCCGCGGCTTGCGCCGCGGGCTACATTCTACCGCCCCTCCGGGGCTGGGCGTCATACCACCGCCTATATTGCGATTCGATTAAAAACACCGGCTTACGCCGTGGGCTGCATTCTGTTCGCCCCTCCGGGGCTTGGGATTACACCGCCGCGTGCGGAGAGACGAGTTGCTCCCGGCGGTCTAGGCTCCGCAGCCGGTTGATTGCGGCCAGGTAGGCCCGGGCGCTGGCTTCGAGGATGTCCGTGCTCAGGCCCCGGCCGCGGATTTTTTTGCCGTTGTGGTCGAGCTCGATCTGGACCTCGCCCTGGGCTTCCTTGCCGCGGGTGACGGCGCGGATGCGGTAGTCGGTGAGGTTCACGCGGACGCCGGTCAGACGCTGGATGGCCGAGTAGATCGCGTCGACCGGGCCGTCGCCGTGGGCGGCGTCGCTGACGGTGTCGCCGTTGCTGTCGCGCAGGACCACCGTCGCCGTCGGGATCGCCGTGGTGCCGGCGACGACTTGCAATTGCACCAACTCCCACAGGCCTTGCGCCAGCTCCAACTCGTCGTCGATCAGGGCTTCGATGTCCTCGTCAAAGACCTCTTTCTTCTTGTCGGCCAGCGACTTGAACTTGTTGAACGCGTGTTCGATCTGCTCGTCGTTCAGCGTATAGCCCAGCCCCAGCACGCGGTCGCGGAACGCGTGGCGGCCGGAGTGTTTGCCCAGCACCAATGAGTTCTTCGACAGGCCGATCGACGCGGGGTCCATGATCTCGTAGGTCTCGCGGAATTTCAGGATGCCGTCCTGGTGAATGCCGGATTCGTGGGCGAACGCGTTTTCCCCGACGATCGCCTTGTTGCGCTGCACGGCCAGGCCGGTCAGCGTGCTGACCATCCGGCTCAGCGGGTAAATCTTCGTCGCGTCGATGCGCGTGCCGATGTTGTAGAAGTCGCTGCGCGTCTTGAGCGCCATCACGATTTCTTCCAACGCCGCGTTTCCCGCGCGCTCGCCAATGCCGTTGATCGTGCACTCCACCTGCCGCGCGCCCGCCTCGACGGCCGCCAGCGAGTTGGCGACGGCCAGGCCGAGGTCGTTGTGGCAGTGGGACGACAGGATGATCCCGCGCTCGCGCAGCATCGGGAATTTGTTCAGCAGGTGCGAGAAGATCTCGCCGTAAGATTTGGGCGTGGCGTAGCCGACGGTATCGGGCAAGTTGATCGTTGTCGCGCCCGCCTCGACGGCCGCCAGCACCATCTCTTCGAGAAACTCCATTTCCGTCCGGCTGGCGTCTTCGGGGCTGAACTCGATGTCGTCGGTGTACTCGCGCGCCCGTTTGATCGATTCGACGCCCAGCTTGACGATCTCTTCCTTGCCCTTGCGCAGCTTGTGCTCGCGGTGAATCTTCGACGTCGCCAGGAACAGGTGAACCCGCGGCTTGGCCGCGTTCTTCACGGCTTCGCCGGCGCGCTCGATGTCCTTGGCGTGGCACCGTGCCAGGCCGCAGACCGTGCTCCGCGTCACCTCTCCGGCGACCGCCTGCACGGACTCAAAATCGCCCTCGGAGCTGACCGGGAACCCCGCCTCGATCACATCGACGCCCATTGCCTCGAGATGGCGGGCGATCTCCAGCTTCTCGGGGAGCGTGAGGGTGGCTCCGGGAGATTGCTCGCCGTCTCTCAGGGTGGTGTCGAAGATGCGTACGGTGTCCATGACAGGCTCCAGAAGTTGCCAGTGATCAGTGGCTGGTGGTCGGTGTCAGAAAAACACGACCCGCAACCGCTTCCTACCGGCAACTCTCCAAAAACAAAAAAACCCCACGATCCGCGATCGTAGGGCCGGCTCGAATTCACACTGGTGTATCGGCGGTTCCTACGATCAAGCGAGAGTAAGCCCGAGGCCCAGAAGGGCCGGGCGAAGTCGCAGAGAAAGTAGGAAGGTGCGCCGCATGACTCAACAAGTAAATCGGCGGATCGTGCGAAAGTCAAGA
>JBKJRK010000277.1:0-5214 GCA_046593135.1 Tepidisphaeraceae bacterium
GGAAGATCGTTATGCCGAAGCTCGAGCCGCGGTCCTCGCTGATCTCGCGACAGGCCCGCAATAAGCGGGCCACGCTCGCGTCCACCAAGTCCTTTTACGTGGCCGCAACGCTTACACTTCCGCGCAATCGTGTCATACTTATGTGACCGGACGATTAGCTCGGCAACCTCTCCCCCATGCCGCGCCGGCCGCTTGCCTCCGGGTGGGGCACGAAGACTTCCCATCAAATAAAGTGGCCAAGACCTTCCAGTCGCCGCTCGTTCAATTGCATCGCCGATTTCCAGCTCGCGACCAAGTAACCGCCTTTCGTAGCAGGTTGGGGACGCCGAGTTCGACCATAGGTCTGGCACTCGCCGGCCGCCGTCCATCACGCATAGATCATTTCTCAGCGCCGAACTTGCCGCGTGCAGGTCGCGGTCGGTCCATCCACGTTCACATTTTTCCGAGAGGAGTCCTCATGACGAAAAAGTTGTTCAGCAAGCCCGACTTGCAGAGTTTGACTACGACGCAAAACCCACACAACCGCGCAACGGATCGCCTGCGGCACGCGTTGATCGGAAGCCGATTGATCGACTTGTTCCCCGGGAAATTAATTTACGGCTGGTGGATTCCGTTCGAGCGGTTCATCGACAAAGCACCCGTCCCCTGGCATGAGCGGGTCGCGCCGTTGTGCGTGTTCAAACCCGATGCGGTCGGGGCATGGTCGGCGGTCGCCGTCGACCGCGGATACCACAAGACCGCCGAGTTCACGGCGGTCCTCCAACGCGCAATCTTCGCCGCCGGCGGAGACGCCGCTTACCCGTCCAACGCCCAACGAGAGGAGGGATTCCTTAGTGAACCCCGACCGATATATCCACCACGGTCCCGCTTCTTACGGGATTGAGGCGAACGCCGGTATCGATCTGCAACAGGCCGACCATGGCCAACAACTGATCGTCATTCCACGCGCCCACACCTACTCGACCGATCCGCCGTCCAATCCTTTCTTGTTACTCCCGATCCCCGCGCTGCTCATCGAAGACAAGGCACGGCTCCTGCGCCGCCTGGCGTATGCCGGGCGGCGAGGCATTTGGGCGCTATACCTCGACACGAGGCCACCGCACGAGTGGCACTTTTACCTCCCGCCGCAGTGGGCCAGCCCCGGCGGCGTTCGCGCGAATCTTTCATATCCCCACGTTGAGGTTCCCGGCCCGCATCTCAGGCTTGCCGGGACCTTCCAGTCGGCGCCGCTCGCCGGCCCGGACGAATTGCAACCACACCTGCCGCCGTTGGACGGCGTGCACCTCTACCTCCACCCTGCTGAGGGCTGGTTGCTGATTACGGCGTTTATCACCATCGGTGGCCAGGGTTACCCGATTCTGTCCCAGCAGGTCATCGCCGACCCGCCGGACCCGAACGCTGACATCTTCGTGCAGCGGCTCTGGGCTGAGCAGCCGCAGTCTTAACACGTCTTCCTTTTCTATCCGGAGATTGACATGAAGCCTCAAAACGACCGCGCCCCGCGTGCGCACCTTCGGCATACGCCCCTTGTGGCACGCCATGCCGGACGAACTAAGCAAATGCCGGGCTCTTACACCCGTCCTGTTGCACCGAAAAAGAAAGGAGCCTGGATATGGCGAAGTCAGAGTCAATGAAGACATCAGTGTCCCGGACGGCTCCACGGCCGGCTCAATCTGAGCCCGTGGAGCAATTCCTGAAGCTGCTCGCACGTTTGATCGCCCGCCGACACCTCGCTGGCGAGTCTGACCCCATGCCTGCGGCAACTCAACCGCGCCCGAAGGCGGTGCGAAGGCGGCGGCGTCAATGACGCACGCCAAAATTTTTTATTCGCCCAAACCTGACGCTCCTGTCGGGTATACTATTGAAAGCCTTGACATTCTATCCTTCGGCAGCATAGCCGCCCTTAAGCCCTCAGACGCTCGCCTGCAACGGCGCCTGACGGATCGTAGCGACATTAGTCCCCACACACTCAAGGCGTGTGCGGACGCTACATCCGTTAGGAGCGACGCCGTGCCCAACAACGACGCGCGAAAGTACATAAGCATCGAGGAGCTGGCGCGCGCCAGCGGTGCATCCGAGATTACCCTCCGCCGCTTGTGGAAGACCAGGAAGATCCCCGGCTTCCAGCCGGGCGGGCCCAACTCGCGGATCTTCTTTCCCCCGAACGCGATCGAGGTCGGAGCTGCAGTTGCCGCGCAATCCGTGGCGCCCGAGCAACCGCAGGCTTCGAGCGATCCGATTCTATCCGATGCGAAAAACAAGTCCGGCACGTCCGGGACGCGACCCGCTCGCGCCCGCTGGCGTCGCCGCGCGCTCGCCATGAACAACGAGGGGACAAGCTGATGCCCCGGAAACGCCAAAACAAGGAGATCCATTGCCGCTTCTTCCGCTGGAAACTGCTCCAGCGGGACGGCATTTACTACGCCGACGGGCGGTCCAACAACGGCACTGCCGGACTCGGGCGCTACTCGCTCGAGGCTACTTCCGAACCCGAAGCACTTACCGCACTACAGCAACTCGACACGCTCAAGGCCGTCGAGGCCGGACTAACCGCGCGCAGTACGATGTTCGAGGATCAGGGCCGCCCCCTGTCTCTGAGCGACGGCTCAAAGCGGTACCTCGCACACGTAGGTCGACCTGCCGTCACGGGAGGCGCCTCAAAGACGACGACCAAACGCTACAGCGCAGTATTTGACAAGTTCACCAAGTACCTCAAGGACGAGGGCGTTCACGACTGGCGTTCCGTCACCAAAGCGCGCGTGCAGGCGTACGGCGGCTGGCTCGACGAGAACGACTACGAGTACAGCACCGAATATTTCGAGCTCACCGTCATCAAACAGGCCCTCAACTGGATGATCGAGGAGAAGCTGATTCCGGCCTCCTGCAAGTTCTCCCTGCCGCTGAAGAAGCCGGTCGGCACGACCACCTACTGCTACAAGCCCGCTGAGGTCGCGGCGATGGTGGCGCACTGTCGTGCGACACCATCTCTGAGGTGGTTAGGCGACGTTATTGTCGCGCTGGCCCACACGGGGCTGCGTATCTCAGAACTGGCGAACCTACGCTGGTCGGACATCAACGCTGAACTGACGAGGATTATGTTGGTGGACGAGAGCCGCAAGGGCGCCCAGGTGCACCGCGCGGTGGCTCGCACTACTAAGACACATCGGGATCGAATGTTGCCGATCCACTCCAAGTTGCGGGCAGTCCTCGCGGCCTTACCGCGTCATCTAGACGGCCGAGTGTTCCACGGCCCCAACGGCGGGGTGCTCAAGCCGGACACGCTGCGAAACATCCTGATCCGCGACGTACTCGAGCCGCTCGCGAAGCAGTTCCCCTCGAAGGGGCAGCAGGGCTTGAGCGACGGGCGGCTGCACAGTCTCCGTCATTACTTCACTAGCGCCGCGGCCAGCAGCGGGGAAGTGGACGCCGAGACGCTCATGACCTGGCTCGGCCACCGGGACAGCCGGATGGTCCGGCACTACTACCACGTGTTCGAGGACCGGGCCGTGAAGCAGATGCAGAACATTGAATTCGTGGCGGAGCCCGCGGCCGTGTTGGCCGCAGACGAAACCACTCAACCCAAAACGGAGATCGCCGAGGCGAAGAAAGGTGCCCGAAAGAGCGCGTGAACCGGACCTGATTGACACAGGGATTGACACACCCAGTGCCACGGTCGCGAGACCCCTCTCACAACTGGCGAGCAGTTCACTGGTTGTGAGAGGGGATCGCGATCAATACGGAGAGGGAGGGATTCGAACCCTCGCTACGGGAGTGACCCCGTAGAACGGTTTAGCAAACCGTCGCCTTCAGCCACTCGGCCACCTCTCCGGGCAACGGGCCGAAATCCTATCCGTCGGCCGGTAAAGCGTCAAACCGCCCTGAGCTCAGATTCAGGGCGCGCGCGACGGTTAGTCGAAACGGGGCCCTGTCCGGGCGCCGAATATGCGTTCTCCGCACCGATGCCGCGGTAATAAAATAAGGCGGGTTCGTAGCGAGGTCGTTCTTATGAAACAAACAGAGTCAACGCGCGGCAAGCGATGCAGTCTATGCGGCGAGCCGATTGCGCCGGCCCGGCTCGAAGCGCTGCGGGGGGTGACGACGTGCATCGTGTGTGCGAAGAAACACCCACGACGGGTTGATACCAGCGCGGTCGAACTGAGCCAGTCGAGCCCGATTAACCGCAACGGGTTTGCGCCGTCGGATTGATTCCGATTGCCTCCCACGGCTCGGCACCAACATTATTTGGCAGTTAGTTGAAACATTCTGCGCCCGTCTTCGTCAATACGGGCAGGACGTCTCGCGCGCCGTTGGGCGCAGAATGACGTCTTGTTTGACGGCGGCGTGTCGCGCGGTTAACCATCGTTTTCGAACAGGGGGTAATGGTGTGTGATCGCCCCTCCCGCGTTGGTTCTTTCGTTCGCGTCCGGCATCTGTTGATGTGCGAGGTCGATCGATGAGCAGTTCCCGCTCTTCATTCTGGTTCGTTGCGCTGTTCGGCGCCGTTCTCGTCGCGTCGCCGGCGCCGTCGCAAGTGCGAGGGGCTGACGTCATCAACGGCGACGACGACGCGGAGAAAAAGCACAACGGGTTTTCGGTCCGTAAGGAAGACAGCAAATTCAACGACACGCTGGAAGACTTCATCCGGTACCGGGACAAGAAGGCCTGGGAACTGGCGTTTCGCTCCATGGAAATCCTGGCCGAGGGGAAAAGGGACGGGATGGTGCCGGCGGGGAAGGGTTTTTACGTCCCGAGCCGGCAGCGCATCCTGACGGGGCTGACGTCGCTGCCGCCGGAGGGGAAGGGGGCGTTTCGTATTTTCTACGACGCCAAGGCCAAGCAGCTTTTCGACCAGATTGACGCATCCTCCAAGGCTCCCGCCGACTCAGGGGGAAAACGGGTCGATGAAGTCGCAACGCTCCGCGAGATTTTCGACAAGTATTTCATCACTTCCGTCGGCGACCGGGCGGCCGACCGGCTCGGCGATGCGTTGTTTGAAACGGGCGATTTCACTTCGGCGGCGGCGACGTGGGGGGCGCTGCTGAACGAGTTCCCCGACACCGCCATTCCGCAAATCCGCCTGCGGGTGAAGCGGTGCGTCGCGCTGGCCCGTGCGGGGCAGTGGGACTTGTTCGACCAATCGGTCCGAGGGATCCGCACCGAGTTCGCCGGCGAGAAGCTCACGCTCGGCGTCAAGGTATTCGGTCGCGACGACTT
>JBKJRK010000497.1:0-3618 GCA_046593135.1 Tepidisphaeraceae bacterium
TGAACCCTCTGTGTCTCTGTGGCGCATTTTGTTTTGAGTGCTAAAGTTTAGGGAAACGATGGCGGGTGCATTGCCGACAATCTCGACCGCGGGCGCAGCCGTACGCCCAACCGGACCGACGGAGCCGCGCTGGGTGCGCTGGACGCTGACGCTGATCGCGTTGGTTTTCCTGAGCCTGTTCATCATCCTGCCGGCGGCAAACGTGTTCGTGCAGGCGCTGTCGAAGGGCGTCGGGGCGTATGTGAACGTGATCGCGCCGGCCAAGCCTGATCCTGCGAAAAAACTGAGCTTTCTCGAACGCCGGCAGATCAACCGCGAGCAATCGCAGGCCGAAAAGACGCGCCACGCGATTAAGATGACGGTCGGGATTGCGCTGGTCGTCGTGCCGCTCAACGTGATCTTCGGCATCGCCGCGGCGTGGGCGGTTGCGAAGTTTCGCTTTCGCGGACGGGCATTGCTGGTCACGCTGATCGACCTGCCGTTTTCTGTTTCTCCGGTCATCGCCGGGTTGGTGTTCGTGTTGTTGTTCGGGCGCGTCGGATACCTCGGCAAGTGGGCGGGAAAATTCAGTTGGCCCGACCCGACCAGCATCCACTGGCGCGGTTTTGACGGCCACTGGTTCCCGGTCGGGTTTTCCGCGTACCAGACGGGCATCCTCTTCACGCCGCTGGCGATCGCGCTGGCGTCGCTCTTCGTGACGTTTCCGTTCGTCGCCCGCTCGCTGATCCCCCTGATGGTTTCCCAAGGCACCGACGAAGAAACCGCCGCCCTCACGCTCGGGGCCGGAGGGTGGAAAACATTTTGGCGTGTCACGCTTCCGAACATCAAGTGGGGCCTGCTTTACGGCACGGTCCTCTGCACCGCGCGAGCCGTCGGCGAGTTTGGCGCCGTGTCGGTCGTCTCCGGCGCCACCGACGCCAACGACACCATGCCCCTTCGCGTCGAAAAACTCTGGAACGAGTACAACACACAGGCCGCCTTCACCGTCGCGTCGCTGCTGGCGTCGATTGCGCTGGTTACGCTGGTGCTCAAGAGCTTCCTGGACTGGAAGACGCGGGGCGAACTAAAAGACCGCGCGCAAGGTGTGACGGGTAGATGACTTGCGGCCAAAAGCCGGTCGGCTCGACTACTTTGAAATTGCGCCCTTTGCGCTATGCTACAATTCCAGCGACGTGTTGCCTGACGATTCGAACAAATCCGTCGTTCCCCACGACCCCCGCAGCGGCGCAATCACGCGTTTCCAGCGGCGGGATTCTTTTCCGATGGGAATTTTCTGCGCCTCGCCGACGGTTCTTGAAGCCATTAACTACATGCTTTATGAGCGCGGCTTGCCGACGCTTTGGGTCCAGCCGGACGGCACAATCGGACCAACCGACCCGCTGGTGTTGCGCTTCGAGTACGTGCCCAGCCCGTTTGTGGTCTAAGTCAAAAGTCAGGATCCGGAGAGAAGCAGCTGTCGGCCGTCTTCTCAGTTTTGACCATTTACTTTTGACTTTGACGTCGGCCTATCCTTCCCATCAGTCCCATCACCCAAAAAAGTGCGACCACTGCGACGATCATCTTGAATAGTCTTCCGGGCCACGGGCCGAGTTGATCGATGACGGTCGGCCGTTTTGGGGTCACGTTGCCGATGTAGCCGTAGTTCACCCCCAGGCTCAAATTGACCGCCAGTACGACCAGCATCCAAATCACGCAAGCGCCGATGGCGAACAGGGAATCGCGTCCCGTCGGCCGGAACCGGCGGGCGACGACGTCGTAAATGGCGGTCCCGATGATCGAAGAGTGCATGGCCCAGTAAAGCCAGAACGTCACGTGGCCCGGACCGTGGTCGAGGATCGGCGTCAGAATGCCGTGGATGCTGAGCCCGAGTCCCCAGAAGTACAACAGCGAGCGGAACGCTCGCCGGCCGGTGAGCAGCACGAGCGGGGCGAGAAGCCCGGTCATGTCGCACATGTGAATGGGCAGGGAGACTTCGATGTCGAAATTCGCCGGGTGCAACCAGTAAATCGTAGCCGTTATCCACACCGCGAGCGTCAATACCCCGGCGACGCGTTCGGCACGCCGCAAGGTGGTTGACCCGCGCCCCCGCACGCCGGCCGCGCACGCGACCGCGGTCAATAACGCGAACGCGGCCAAGACAGCCGCATGCCCGGCGGAGAACGCGTGGAAAGCGTCGGCTGGTTCGGCGGGTTGCGTCATTGCGGTGACGGCAGTGTTACAGGTCCGTGTATTTTTCCGCCCGCCCCTTCGATTTCTCGACAGGGTATTTCTTCGCATCCTTTACCAGCTTCTGCTCCAGCGCGTCGGCCAGATCGACGGCGAGATCGCTCGACAGCAGGAGGAGCGAATGCAGCACGTCCGCCAGTTCGTCGCGCAACTGCTCCCGGCGTTTCTTCACCGCCGCCTTGAGCTCGTCGCCGGTTTTCCATTGCATGAGCGCCAGCAGCTCCGCCGACTCCACGACCAGCGAAACCGCCAATTCCTTCGGCGTATGAAACTGCGCCCAGTCCCGCTCGTCGCGGTGGCGGAGAACGCGCTGGGTCAACTCGGCAAGTGCAGGCTTGGACATGCCAACATGATAGCGTGCGGCGACCCTAACCAATGGTTGAACGCCAAGACGCCAAGACCGCCAAGGAAAATCGCCAAGAGAAAACAGAATGCACACCAGTCGTGGGGGGAAAGATCAGTTCAAGTTCATCATGTTTTCTTGGCGGTTTGATCTTGGCGGCCTTGGCGTCTTGGCGTTCACTATCGCATTTCGTGTTAGCGAACTGATGTCCCGAGCGTTCCAACGGTCTTGCCGACGTTCGCCGGTTTTCCCTCGACGCAGACCAAGTGGCTGATCGTCCGCAGGTACATCCTTCCGTGAGCGACCGCCGGCGTGGCGTCACTAGGTTCGTTCAGAGGATTTCGGCCGAGGAGTTTGAATTCGTCGCCCGTGTCCACGACGAACACTTCGCCGCGTTTGGAGACGCAATAAAGTTTTCCGCCCGCGCAAACGGGTGATCCGAAGAACCCGGCGCGGACGCGGCCTTGCCATATCCTTTCGCCGGTGGCGGCGTCGTGGCAGGAAATCGTCCCGCCGTCACTCCATGTGAACAGACGGTCTCGATAAATGATCGGCGTCGGAACGTACGGCATTTCCTGCGTCAGTTCGTAGACGACTCGCGGGACATTTCCCTCCGCACCGGGCGGCTTCACCGCGACAACTCCATCGCCCCGCGCGCCTTCGCCGCACGCGCCGAACAGGAGACCGTTCCACACGATCGGCGAGCTGACGACGCGGTTCCCGAACGTATCCGGCAATTCCCATAGGATACGGCCGGTCGCGGGGTCGAGGGCGGTGAAGCCGTTGGCGTGGGTGGTGAAGATGAGCTGGTCCTGGCCGGCGGGCGTCGTGTAGACGCACGGCGTGGACGTCGAAAAGCGCGTGCTGTCGCGCGGCGTGCGCCAGCGCTGTTTGCCGGTATCTCGGTCCAAACCCACAATGAAGCTATCGGGGCGATCCTGATCGACGCTTACGACCACCATATCACCAACCACCACCGGCGACCCACCGCCGCCGTGTTGGGTCTTGTATTGTCCCAGGTTCGTCCGCCACGCCTCCTTGCCGTCGTG
>JBKJRK010000527.1:0-2847 GCA_046593135.1 Tepidisphaeraceae bacterium
CTTCGAGGCGGGCGAGGATGGGGTAGAGGGACACGGATTATTCGCTCCCGATCGACGCGCTCGTCGAAACCAACGCCGACGCGATCTACCTCGCCAACCCGAACGCCCCGACCGGAACATTCGTCTCCCCCATGAAGGTCGAGGAACTCGCCAAGAAATTTCCCGGCCTGATCCTCGTCGACGAGGCGTACGTCGATTTTGCCGACGACCACTGCGTGCCGCTTGTCCGCGAATACGAAAACGTCATCATTTCCCGCACGCTCAGCAAAGCCTACTCGCTGGCCGGTTTGCGGTTCGGATACGCGGTCGGCCAGGCGCACGTGATCGCCGAGATGATGAAGGTCAAGGACAGCTACAACTGCGACGCGATCTCCGTCCTGGCGGCGACCGCCGCCATTCAGGACCAGGCGTACGCGAAGCGGTCCTGGGACCACGTCCGCCAGGAACGCCAGCGGCTTTCCAGCGAATTAACGCAGATGGGCTGGACGGTCATCCCCAGCCAGGCCAACTTTATTCTCGTCACTTGTCCGAATGGCAAAGGCAAGGATGCGTACCTCGGACTCAAGCAGCAAGGCATCCTGGTGCGATATTTCGATAAGCCCGGTCTGAGCGACAAGATCCGCATCACCGTCGGAACGATGCAGGAAAACAACGCCTTGCTGGGCGGAATCAAGGCGTTGACGGCGGCTGAGAAGCCGGTGTTGGTGTGAGGAGTAAAAAGTTGCCAGTTATCAGTTGCCAGTTGCCAGTGAAGGCACGGGCATTTCACTGGCAACTGGCAACTGATAACTGGCAACTTATTTGAACTCCCCATGACTAAACGCAACGACAACGCCCGCACCGCCAAGATCTCCCGCAAGACGAACGAGACGAAGATCGAGCTCTCGATCAACCTCGACGGCACGGGCCGGGCGTCGGTGAAGACCGGCGTCGGGTTCTTCGACCACATGCTCGACCTGCTCAGCCGGCACAGCCTGATCGACCTAACCGTCGCCGCCGAAGGCGACCTGCACGTCGACCAGCACCACACCGTCGAAGACGTCGGCATCGTGCTCGGCCAGGCCGTCGAAAAAGCCCTCGGCGACAAGCGCGGCATCCACCGCTACGGCTCGTCCACCGTCCCCATGGACGAAAGCCAGGCCGGCGTCGTCGTCGACCTCTCCGGCCGTCCCGCGTTCGTCTTCAACGTCAAATTCCCCGGCGAGTCGATCGGCGATTTCCCGGTCGAGTTGGTCGAAGAATTTCTCAAAGCCCTCGCCACCAGCGCCAAGATGAACCTGCACGTCAACGTCCCTTACGGCACCAACAACCACCACGTCTCCGAGGCGATCTTCAAAGCCCTCGCCCGCGCCCTGCGCCAAGCCGTGGAGATCGACCCCCGCCGCCAAAACGACGTGCCAAGCACGAAGGGTTCTTTAACGTAGCCAAAGGGCATGGTGGCCGCTTCTTCTGCGCCGACGCGGCTGACACGAATAGCAAGGGATGCACATCTGGCTTTTCATTCTGGCCGTATCCACGTTGAGTGGGTTACACCAGCCAATTGGGGACCGAAAACGGGACAGTCCGACAGTCCCGCTGCCGACTCCAAGGGGGGGTTGTCGATCAATTCGGAGAACGAAACGGGGGTCGCGGTCTGGTTGACCGCGACCCCGTCTATGTTTCCGAGACAAAGGAAGCTTGTCCCGTCGTCTCAATCCTTAAGCGGATCGAGTTGAAAATCAGCTCTACCGCAAGTGGCAGAGAAAAGTTAGCCAGGCTCAGCCGCCTGCTTGCCAATCGTAGCGTCCAATGCCATCTTGATACGCCAAAACGGAAGGCAGTGCGCCGCGCCCAATGAAGCCCCAGCCACCGGGCGACGGCACTTTGCCCAGAACGACCTTGCTGCCATCGGAGATCCAGCGCCAGTTGAACTGTCCGCCGGCGGTCCACACGGTGCCGGTAACCGGCCCCGTAAGGGTTGCGCTGCCATAGACGTAATTGGCGTATGCGTTTACTGGATAGTTAACCGCCGCATAGCTGCCGGTGTCGAGGCCACCCCACCAGAAGGGGTTAGGAGCTCCGGTGCCGGAGGGCACATAGTCGTTCACGGCGCAGGCGTAGTAGGTCCGCAGATACTGCCGCGAGCCCAGGTTAACATCCTCGCTCTTATAAAGGGCCGCATTGCACGCACTGGATATGGTAGTAGTGGTCCCGGAAAGGGCGAGAACATCAACCCACCCGCATTTATTCGCGCTGCCGAAGGCATGGCCCCACCGATATCCTTGGCCGCCGGATGTGTCATCCGTGTTATAGGTGAAGTAATCGCCGCTAAATAGGGTGCCAATCTGGAATGAGTTCGGCGCCGAGCCGACGTAGACGGTCTGATTGACCACTTTGGTGTACCACGTTCCCGCTGAAGCACTTGAAGCCCAGGTCATGCAGGCAGACAAGGCAATCAGGGGTAACAAAACTTTGCGCATTCAGAACTCCTCGGGCGATACGCCCAATCAGGAAAGAGAGATGAGAACTTGGGAGAATAGAAATGGAACATTCCAATCGTCGTTGGTTGAAGGACTACCACTTCAAAAAGACGCGTTCCTCCTTTCATTTCCTGCCCGCCGATACAAGAGAGGGAAAGCAGCTGGCAAAACGCCAGATGCCGAGGTGTTGGGCCACAGGTGAATGGCCTTCATTAAGATCAGGAGCGGGTAACGGTAACGGGGGTCAGGACAATGTCAACAAGCAATGGATCTGAGTCATCCCCAGTTTCCCGCCAAGTTCCTCCCCGCGCATAAAATAGCCCGAGCCCGCTCGTATCGGGCTCGGGAGTGGCCACCCCGGCACAATCGACTGAAAGGAGTCGATCAT
>JBKJRK010000012.1:0-5347 GCA_046593135.1 Tepidisphaeraceae bacterium
AGTGGAGCAATTTGCCACAATCGTAGCGGCCTAGCGCCGCCGCATGTTGAACCGGTCGACCGGCCGCTTGCGGTTTCGCAGACCGCAGTGCGCTTTTCGGTCTGCGAAACCGCAAGCGACGATCGGGGGTGCTGTTATACGCGAGGTGGAACTTGCTTAAGTCATTTCCAAGCTTGGGCCGCGCACCATTATTTTACAGCCAAAGCTCCGAGACTTCACCCCGGAGCGGGTAGTGCTCCGCCGCCGAGTTGAATGTCCGGCTGCGAATTGTCCTTTGAGGGCTGGATAACCGTGCCCCGGCGGTTTTCCTTTTCGAGGAGGTCGCCGACGGTGGGTTTCGTCAAGTTATCGCCGCGCATGATGCGGTCGACGTCGTTGGCGTCGAGCGTCTCATACTTGAGCAGCGCCCGGGCCACCGCTTCGATCCGCTCGCGGTGGGCGTCCAGCAGCCGGCGGGTTTCGTCCTGAAGGCCGTCGATCAACTTCTTCACTTCTTCGTCTATCACCTGCTGCGTCTGCTCGCTGTATTCCTTGCCGCCTCCGAAGTCGAAGCCGGTCATCTTGTTCTCGTCGTCGCCGTAGAAGATGAAGCCGACCCGCTCGTTCATGCCCCAGTCGCGCACCATCCGTCGGGCCAGGCTCGTCACCTGCCGAATGTCGCCGAACGCACCGGTGTTGATGTCCCCGGTGAACATCTCTTCCGCGATCCGCCCGGCCAGGCCCATCTTGATGAACGCCAGGCACCATTTCATGGAATGATTGCTGCGATCCTTCTCCGGCAGCGTCATTGTCGCGCCGCCCATCTGGCCGCGGGGGATGATCGTTACTTTGTGAATTGGGTCCGCGTCCGGCTGCAAAAGATGCTGCACCACCGCATGGCCGGCTTCGTGATACGCCGTCGCAAGTTTTTCCTTTTCGTCGATCACGCGGCTCTTTCTCGCCCGCCCGAAGCGGACCTTGTCACGCGCTTCTTCAAGATCGTCCTGCTCGATGTACTCCTTGCCGGCCAGCGTCGCGCCAAGGGCCGATTCATTAATAATCGCGGCCAAATCCGCGCCGCTAAAACCCGGCGTGGCCCGCGCGAGGCGGAGCAAATCGACGTTCGGCCCGAGCTTCACCTTCCGGCTGTGAACCTTCAGGATGTCCATCCGGCCCTTCACGTCGGGCAGCGGCACGTATACCTGCCGGTCAAACCGGCCGGGACGCGTGAGGGCGGGGTCGAGCACGTCTACGCGATTCGTTGACGCGACAACGATCACCTGGTCGTTCGTATCGAACCCGTCCATTTCGACGAGGATCGCATTGAGCGTCTGTTCCCGCTCGTCGTGCCCGCCCGAGCTAAAGCCCGAGCCCCGGCGACGGCCGACCGCGTCGATTTCGTCGAGGAAGATGATGCACGGGGAATTGTCCTTTGCCTGTTTGAACAGGTCGCGGACGCGCGACGCGCCGACGCCGACGAACATCTCGACGAAGTCGGAGCCGCTGATGGAGAAGAACGGGACGTCGGCCTCGCCCGCGATCGCCTTGGCGAGCAGAGTTTTGCCGGTGCCCGGTTCCCCGACGAGCAACACGCCGCGCGGGATGCGGCCGCCGAGGCGCTGGAACTTCTTGGGGTTCTTGAGGAACTCCACGATTTCCATCACCTCTTCCTTGGCCTCCTCCACGCCGGCCACGTCGTCGAAGGTGACGTTGGTGTGTTCCTTGCTCGTGATCTTGTGCTTCGACCGCCCGAAGTTGCCGAGCATGCCCCCGGCTCCCGCGCTGTTGCGGAGCTGGCGGAATACGAAAAACCAGATGAACCCGAAGATCAGCAACCAGGGGATAAACGGCAGGAGGAAATTGACGAGCAGGCTGTTGCTGTCCTTGACCTCAAAGGCAACCTGCTTTTTCGACCCGGCGGTCGCCATGTGCTGGTAGAACCATTCCGGCACCGGCCCGCTCGACACCGTCGTCTTGAACTTTTTGAACCCCGGCCCGCCGGTGGGGGCGGTGAATTCTTCGGTGAATGTGCCGTTCACTTCGGCGCCGTCGATCACCATCTCCTGAACCTTGTTCTTCTCGATCTGAAGGAGCAGGTCGCTGAGGCGCACTTCGTGATAGTTCTGATTGTTCTGGCTCAGCAGCATGAACAGCATGACCGCCAGGCCGATGAACAGCAGCCAGCCGAACACGCCGCGCCCGAACTTGAGCCCGCCTCCGGCGGCGCCGGCCCCGTTGCCCGTTCCGCCGGCACGGGGGGTTTTTCGGTTGGGACGCTCGGGTCGTTGCTGTTCTGCCATAAGATGACTTTCTCACTAAGCATTCCGCCGGCGGCACCGGCCCAGCCAGGATTCGTGTCTCCGGACGGCAGCGTTAAAAGCCCGCTGCCGTCACGATCCTGCGGCCACGCATCATAGGGGCGAGTGGGGACTTAATTCTACACCTCTTCGGCGTAAACAACGGTAAAAGGCCTTCCCCGGCAAACTTCACGTGTTCATTCGCCCGGCCATCATTGCCACCGCATGAGGGAACGATACTATGCAGCTCGCGCCAAAAGGATAAACACGATGACCCAGACCGCCGCCGCCACGTTTCAGGATCTTTCGTCGCCGCTGCCGCTTACCGATGAGCAGATTCGCCACTTCCGCGAAGAAGGGTACGTCAAGCTGAAGAACGTCCTTTCCGCTGAAACTCTGAAACACTACGGCGAGGAAATCACCCGCCAGGTTTTGCGTCTGAACACCAATACCAAGCCGCTGAGCGAGCGGAGCAGCTACGACAAGATGTTTCTCCAGGTGATGAACCTGTGGACGAAGAGCGACGTCGTGAAGGAGTTTTGTTTCGGCCGCCGGCTGGCGCAAATGGCGACGGAACTGATGGGCGTGAAGGGGGTTAGGATGTACCACGACCAGGCCCTTTACAAAGAGCCGGGCGGCACCATTACGCCGTGGCATGCCGACCAGTACTACTGGCCGCTGAGCAACAACAACGTCTGTACGGCGTGGGTCCCCCTGCAACACACTCCCATGGACATGGGCCCATTGATGTTCTCGCGCAAGAGCCACCGCTTCGAGTTCGGCCGCGACCTCCCGGCCAGCGAGGAAAACGAAGCCAAGCTCCAAGAGGCGCTGGACATCGAGAAGTTCGCCCTTGACGACGGTCCCTATGACCTCGGCGAAGTCAGCTTTCATTACGGCTGGACTTTCCACCGCGCCGGACCGAACAAAACCAATCAGCCGCGGGCGGTGATGACGGCTATCTATATGGAAGACGGGATGAAGTTGGTGGAGCCGACGAACAAGGACCAGATCAACGACTGGAATCGCTGGATGCCGGGGGCGAAGGTCGGCGAAACAATTCAGACGGAACTGAATCCGTTGATCTACCGCGCTTGATTTTTGGTCGCCTTCGGTCCGCCGAATCCGGGCAGAATGACCCCTGGGTTGCGACCCGTCTTCACGCCGCAAGGATGATCGTCCTCAGAGATCTTGCGGCGCACAACACCGAGGTGTTGAAAAAAGCTTGCAAAGCTCAGCGAGAAGATCGCAGCCCGGACAGAAGAACTCGCCCTCCGTCGCGGCCGCGGTTAAGGTATCGCGCCATGAGTGACCCCGACGTTAGCAGCCTGATGAAAGCCGCCGCCGAACGGCAGTTGGCCGTTGCGGCGCTGCAGAAGAAGTATGAGCTGAGCGAAAGCATTCCGACCGAGCAGCTCGTTCTCGACATGCGAGAACTCTTGTCCACCGAGCGAGTTGTCCTGGACGCGATCATCACCTTGTTCGTCAAGCTCGGTCACGCTGACGGCCCCGCTTCACCCTGATCCACTACCTGAATTCAGCGCTTGCGGCCTGCATCATGCTACTGGCCACACGACGACGGGGTAACGATTTACTATCAAGTCTTACCTTGCCACCCATGTAAAAGTCTTACCTTGCAACCCATGTAAAGGCTGACAAGGTTCACCAGCCGGAATACTCAGGCCGGGCCGGAGGGCGAGATTCCAACAAGAAGTGAGGCCCGAAGCGGGATACGTTTTCGCCCCTCGTGGCCGGGAACGAACTGGGACATCGCACTTAAATCATTTAAGGTGCGATGTCCCAGTTCCTCGGTGCGATGTCCCAGTTCCCAAGTCATCAAACCTTGAAGAACTTCGGCACATTCACGTCATAGAACTCCCGCTCCAAATACTCCAGTGCCAGCGCGAAGTTCAGAATGGCGATGTCGTTTTCCTCACTCCGGGTCGCGGCATAATCCACCGGCGGGCCGCCATTGAGGTTCTTGATGAACGGGCCGGCCAACCCGCGGACTTGTTCGGCCGTGAAGGGCCGATCGAAGCTGTTGTCCGTATCTCCTGGCGTCGCGTCATCCGTGACCGGGTCGCCGTGCAGGACGTTCAGGTATCCGGCGTGTCGGGCCTCGATGAGCGCGATGCTACCGGCCGCCGCGAGGTAGTCCGTGCTTGCGATGAACGGCGCCGCGCCGAGGTAGGCGCCGACGCCGGTGTTTTCCAGCGCCTGCGCAACGACGGCGAAAGACGCGAAATTCGGCCGGAGCAGGTTCTGGAAAGCCGGCTTCGGGCGCGCCGCGCTGCCCAATGCCTGTACGAGAAAATCGACGTGAACACGCTCGTGCTGTCGGATCGATCGAAAGTAGTCCCCCTGCCCTTGTGACTTAGGCCTGACGTTCGCATCGGCCTTTTGAGGCAGTGCAAGCAGGAGGGCCGCAGACCCTCCGGCCAGCGCCGCCGAACGCCGTAACATTGAACGCCGTGATGCCGTCGCCTGGACGGCTTGCTGAATACACTGATCCATGATTTCACCCACTGTACGAACACACGAAAAATCAGATTGCAAGAACGTCCTGCAAGCTCGTTATGTCTGAAACGGTCGCCGAGCTATTCCGCCGATAGAACGTCAAACCGGTGGCCCCTGCCAAGGCCCATGCAAGTTCCGCGAATAAGACGTCTGCTATGCCAGCAACTCGAAATTCTCGAACAACAACAGGCGACAGGGATGCCTCGCGTCTCAAGGTTCTTCACCTTGGAATACCAGTTCACTACATTCGCTATTCCCAGAAATTAAATCGGTGGCGCACCGCCCTATTTGAAGGCGAACCACGGCGGTTGACCTCGGTGGATTGCGGAAAACGGAAGCTTCAGCCTTAGATTGCTAAACTGCACTGCTGCGCGGGGCGTCGTGATTAACGGATTATTTCCGCGAATTTGTGAGCGGAGTCAGGCGCGTGCGGCGGAAGATGTCGACCGTGACCCATGGATGAAGACTCCAGCGAAGCCGTCGCCGACCCGGTGTTCGATCTTTCGCACCTTTCTCGGTACTTTTCCTAGCTTTCTCCTCAGCCGATGGTCGCC
>JBKJRK010000189.1:0-5173 GCA_046593135.1 Tepidisphaeraceae bacterium
CTCGGATGAAACCGACGCGCTCATGCCCCTCCCCATCCACCTCGCCCACCGCATCGTCGAGCGCCTCGCCGAGCTGCGCCAGAACGGCAAGCTCCCGTGGCTCCGCCCCGACGGCAAAAGCCAGGTGACGATCGCCTACGAAAACGAGCGGCCCGTCGCAGTTCACACCGTCGTCGTTTCGACGCAGCACGACGAAACCGTGCTGGACAAAAACGACGAGTTCAGCAAGAAGGCCAAGCTGGCGATCATCGAGCACGTCATCAAGCCCGTGATCCCGAAGAAGCTGTGGAACGACGAGATCGTGTTCCACATCAACCCGACCGGCAAGTTCGTGATCGGCGGCCCGCACGGCGACACCGGCCTGACCGGCCGGAAAATCATCGTCGACAGCTACGGCGGACGTGGGGCCCACGGGGGCGGGGCGTTCAGCGGCAAGGACCCGTCGAAGGTCGACCGTTCCGCCTGCTACATGGCCCGTTACATCGCCAAGAACATCGTCGCCGCCGGCTTGGCGGAAAACGCCGAGGTGCAGCTCGCCTATGCGATCGGCGTGGCCAATCCGGTCAGCGTGACCGTCAGCACCGAAGGCACGGCGGTGATGCACGAAGACGACATCGCCGAACTGGTGAAGAAGCACTTCCCACTCACGCCGCGCGGAATTATCAAGCACCTGGACTTACTCAAGCCCATCTACAAGGTCACCGCCCGCCACGGACACTTCGGCCGCATCCCGGGCAACAACGGCGAGTTCTCCTGGGAGAAAACCGACAAAGCCGCCGCCCTCGCCAAGGCGGCGGGGATCAGTGGTGGCAAGGCCCGCTGAGGGCCTGCTACAATTGTGCACCATGACGAAGCTCGCCACGATGATCGGCCCCGCTGACCACGGCCGGCGGATGAGCCTTGATGAGTTCGACACCGCCGAGGGGCGGGAGGGGAAGCTCTACGAACTTTCGAGAGGGGTGATAATCGTGACGGATGTTCCGAATCCGCCGCACGGAGATAAGGCTGATAAGCTGCGCCTCAGCATCGACGCTTATCGCCTTGGTCATCCGGACGTCATCCGGAACGTTTTTACAGGCGCCGAATGCAAGTTGCTGATCGAGCCTACCCAATCGGAACGCCATCCGGATCTCGCCATCTACAAGACACTCGCCCCCGGCGACGATTCGAGCGTTTGGTCGTTTTGGATTCCGGAAATCGTCATTGAAATTGTGTCTCGTGATTCCGCAGAGCGCGATTACGACGAGAAGGCCGAGGACTATCTTCATTTCGGCGTAGGCGAATACTGGATCATCGACCCGTTCCAATCGGTGGTCACAATCCACCGCCGCATCCGAGGGCGATGGAAGGTGCAGGAAATGAAAGCCGGCCAAAAATACAGTACGCCTTTGTTGCCGGGCTTCGAGATGGACGTCGCCGCGATCCTCGCCGGCTGAGCACCGCCTACTTCAGCATCACCGCCGCCAAGCCCAACAGCGCGAAAAAGCCGACGACGTCGGTAATCGTGGTGGCGAAAATGGTGGAGGATTGAGCGGGGTCGAAACCGAACCAGCGCATAACGAAAGGGATGCCGGCCCCGCTGACGCAGGCGAGCGTGTGGTTGATAATGAGGGCGAGGGCGACCACTACGCCGAGCATCAGGCCGGGGTCGTTGGGCCCGCGGTGGTTGTGGAAGATCCAGGCGACCGACGCCGTCATGAAGCCGATGATCAAACCGGTCATCAATCCGACCAGCAACTGCCGGTACATCACGCGCGCGAGAAGCTGGCGATTGACCTGACCGAGCGCGAGGCCGCGCACGGCGACGGCCATCGCCTGGGCGCTGGCGTTGCCGCCCATTCCGGCGATGATCGGCATATAGAATGCCAGCACCGCGAACTTCGAGATCATGTCTTCAAACAGCCCGACCACCGCGGCGGCCATGAACGCGGTGACGAGGTTGACCAGCAGCCAGAACACCCGTTTGCGAAAGCTGAACAGCCAGGGGCTGTTCAGCCGCTCTTCGGCGCCGGCGCCGAACATTTTTAAGACGTCTTCCGTGGCTTCTTCTTCGAGCACGTCGGCGACGTCGTCGAACGTGATCAAACCGACGAGCCGATTCCTTTCGTCGACCACCGGCACCGCGAGATAGCCGAGCTTGCGCATCAATTGGGCGACTTGTTCCTGGTCCATTGTCGCCGGCACGCTGCGGACGTTGGGCCGCATGATGTCGCGGAGCAGGGTGGCCGGCTTGGCGAGGATCAGGTCGCGCATCGACAGCACGCCGACCAGGTGGCCGCGCCGGTCGATGACGTAGACGTAGAACATCTGCTCGAGCTGCTCGTTGAGCGCGCGGAGTTCCGCGATGGCGTCTTCGACGTGGAGGTATTCGTAGAGGGCGGTGACCTCGGTGGTCATGATCCCGCCGGCCGTGTCGGGCGCGTACTTTTCGAGCGCGAGAACGTCCTCGGCGTCGTCGGCGTCCATCTCGCTGACGATCTCGTCGTGCAGTTTCTCGCTGACGTGTTCGAGCACGTCGACCCGGTCGTCCGGGTCCATCGCCGCCAGGACCATCGACGCCTCGGCGGCCTCCATGTCGCTTACCACCGCGCCGGCGGCGGTAGGGTCCATCTCGGAGAGGATCCGCCCGGCGGTTTCCGGGTCGAGGTACTCGGCGACGTGGGCGGCTTTCTCGGGGGAAAGGTTGGCGAGAACCGCAGCCCCTTCGTCGGCGGGAATGTCTTCAATCCGGTGGGCCACCTCCGCGTCCGAGGCCTGCTCCGCCGCCGCCAGCGCCGCCTGCACGTTCGCGCTGGCCTTCGCGGCCGCCACGGTCCGCTCGCCGTCGCGCTCCTGGGCATCAAAATGGTTTCGTTCGTCTGCCATGCGTTTGGGGCGCGTCGCCCGAGGGGTTTATCGGCTAATCGAGGGCCGCGTACCAGTAGAGCGTGACGCACTCTTTCACGAGGTCATGGTTCGACGTGCGCCGCACGTCGAGGCCGTCGAGATCGAATCCGCATTTCAACAAAAACTCGGCGGCCGGCACGTTGTCGGTCGTCGACTCCGCGGCGACCGCACGCAGGCCCTGGTCCCGCGCCGTCGCAATAACCTGAAACATCATGGCGGTCCCCAACCCTTCGCGGCGGTGGTCGTAGTCGACCCGCATGTCCCTCACCCGCATCGTCCCGACGCCCGGGTCCACCTGCGTCAACAGCATCGCCACGGGCACGCCGTCGTGTTCGGCCACGAGCACGATCCCTTCGTCCGCGCCCGTTACAATTTGCTTCAGCAGGAACTGGCGATCGTCATCCAGCCGGTTCGGCGCCATTCGTTTCTCCCGGAGGGGGCGCTGCGCAAGCGTCCAGCCGACGTCGATGCCGTCGCCGGTTCGATCGACGTGGAGGTACTCGGTCGATTCGATCGTTCCGTCGATGTCGTACAGCCCATCAAGATCGGCCGGCGTGACAGGGCGAATCTGCATGTTGATAAGATACTGTGGGGCAGGCATTCCTGCCTGCCTTGCGGCGTAGCCGCGAATCGTGTCGAGGCAGGCAGGAATGCCTGCCCCACGACGTCAAGGCAGGTGGGAATGCCTGTTCCACAAACGGTATACTTCGGCACAGCAGATGGGCACGAACTTCTTCGATTTCAAAGAGCAAACGACGCCGAAGCGGAAGTCCGCCACGGTCAAACCGCGACCGCCGGGCAGTTCGGGCGCGCTGCCCGGGGACGCACTGACGGTTAGTCAACTGACGTCCCAGATCGACCGCGTCATTCGCACCGGCTTGCCCGGCGCGCTGCTGGTGAAGGGGGAGGTCAGCAATTACCGCCCAAACGCCTCGTCCGGACACGCTTATTTTACAATGAAGGACGCCGGGGCGTGCGTGAACTGCGTCATGTGGAAGTCCGACGCCGTGCGGCTCCGCTTTACGCCCTCCGACGGAATGGAACTGCTCGCCCGCGGGCACGTGCAGGTTTATCCGCAGCAGGGGCGGTATCAGCTTTATGTGTCGAGCCTCCAACCGCTCGGACAAGGGGCGTTGGAAATCGCGTTCCAGCAGATGCGGGCCAAGCTCGAAGGCGAGGGATTGTTCGACCCCGCGCGAAAGCGGCCGCTGCCGAAATACCCGTCCCGAATCGTCCTGATGACCAGCAGCCAGACTGCGGCGCTCCAGGACATGCTGAAAGTTCTCCGCCGGTTTTCGTGGCTGCAACTATACGTTTATCACGTGCCGGTGCAGGGAGAGGGCTGCGGGCTTCGCATTGCCGAGGGGTTGGCCCATTTAAGTAAATATCTTGATTCGATCGGCGGGCCCGACGCCGTCATCCTCTCCCGCGGCGGCGGGTCACTGGAGGACTTGTGGGGGTTCAACGAGGAAGCCGTCGCCCGCGCGGTGGCGGCCTGCCCGATACCCGTGATTACCGGGATCGGGCACGAGGTCGACACGAGCATCGCGGACCTGGTCGCTGATTATCACGCTCACACGCCTACCGAAGCCGCGCAGGTTGTGACGGCCCAATGGCGTGGCGCGCGAGACGTGGTGGAGACTTCGAGGCAACGCCTCGGGCGGTCCGTGCGCGTGATTGTGCAGCACAGCCGGCAGCGGCTCGTCGGGTGCGAGCGGCACGAAACCTTCCGCCGGCCGTTGTATCGCGTCGTCGCGCTGCGGCAGTTGGTCGACGACCGCCAGCGGGCGTTGTCGATGGCAGTGGGGGAGCAATTGGCGGATTCGCACCGGCGTGTCGAGTCGCTCGCCGCCGGGTTGCACCGCACGCCGCCGGCGGTGCTGGTGTCGCGCCAGCGTGAGCGGCTCAATGCTTTAGAGCAGGCGTTGGTCCGGGTCACCACCCGCCGCGTCCTGAGCTATCGAGAATCAATTTCCGACCTTCAGGCAAGGCTTGGCGAACGGCATCCGCGCAGCACCGTGAAATTCGCCGCTCACCGACTCGCATCCATCGAACACCGCCTTTGCCGTGACGCCGCAACCCTTTTAGAACGCGACCGCCAACGTCTCGAAAGCCTCGCCCGCAATCTCGCAGCCGTCTCACCTGAAGAGGTTCTTCGGCGTGGCTATAGCATCACGACGCGTAAACGTGACGGCGCCATTGTCCGCACGCCAGACCATGTGAAGCCCGGCGAAAAGGTCTTGACCCAAGTTGCAGGCGGGCGCATCGAATCGGTCGTGGATGACGC
>JBKJRK010000382.1:0-2677 GCA_046593135.1 Tepidisphaeraceae bacterium
CCACCGGTGGCGATGAACTGGAGTTCGATGTCCTTCGACGCGCCGGGCGCGACCACCGAACCGGCAAGGCCGGCGGCGTTGATCTGGAAGTCGCCAGGGTTGGAGAGGACGACCGACGCGAGCGTCAGCGGGGCACTGCCGGTGTTGTGAACGCGAACCGACGCTTTGTTGTGAACGACGTTGTTGGGCAGCGGCGTGAACGTGCCGTCCTCTTCCTTGCGCGGGTCGGGCGGCTGCTGCTGGATGCGGTTGAACACGAGCCGGCGCGGGCCGGGCGCGCCGCGGTCAAGGCTCTCCGTGCCGACCTCCGGGCCGGCGGGCGACGCCTGCACGTTGCGGATGACGCCGATGACGTCGTTGGAATCGTACCCGCTGTTGAACTCCTCGAACGCAAAGATGAACGCGTTGGCGACGACGCCGCCGTCCTTGTTCTTCAAAGGGAAGAAGCGAACTTTCTTCTTGTTGGAGGCGTCCCAGGTGTTGAACGCGTCTTCACTGTAGACGCCCCGGGGCAGGCCGTTGATCTCGAAGATGCCCCCGTTGAAATCGCCGTACAGGGCGAAGTCGGCCGAGCCGGGGTCGAAGCTCGCGCCCCACGTCGGATTGGTGCTGGTGCGCTCGCCGACGCCGACGGCGTACAACTCGGTTTTCTCGTCCTTCGTGCCGGGGGTGTAGTAGCCGAAATGGCCGATCGGCCCGGTCTTGGTGTTGAACGCGTATTCGGCGAGCGGCTCGATCGTGACCGGCCCGGTCCCGGCTTTGCGGAGGCGCTGCATTTCCACTTCGTCGTGCGCCGTGCCCGGCGGGCGCGGGGTCGGGAGGTCGAACGTTTCTTCGCCGTTGCTGTCGCCGACGTTCACCGGAATCTGAAACGCGTTAAGGATGCGCTGGAGCGACGGCTCGTTGCTGCCGCTCACGTCGCCGGTGCTGCCGTCGCTGGTGGTGCCGATTCCGCGGAGTGCGACATTGAGCGTCGGCTGGACGCTGTCGGTTGACGAGACGCGCAGGACAGCGGCTTTCAAACCAACGCCGGCGGCGTGAAATCGTACGCCGAACGAAATCGTCTGCCCGGCGGCCAGCGTAATCGGCAGGGAGGGGAAACCGTCCGCTTCAAACTCCGCGGCGTGGTCGCCGGCGACGGCCAGGTCATCAACGATCGACGCCGACGTCACCGACACGCCACCGGGTCCGGTGTTGCGGAGCGTGACGGTCTGGGCGGTCGTGGCGGCGCTGCCGTTGGTGTTGCCGTTCGCGATGTCGGTAAAAACCAACTGAGGCTCACCGGGCGAGAAACCTTGCGCCGCGACATCCAGGCCAACAAACAGGACACGACTCTCGACCGCCTCTATGACGGCTTGGCACGGCCGGGTGCAAGTCGTAATAGTTGATGGAGTGTCTTCACGCCGCCGTGTGGATTTCGATCGGGCTCTCAGCACTTCCGCTCCTCTCGACAGTTCCCCGCCGGGCTCATGGGCAGCAAAGCTCAGGCCGGTGGATAAGTGCCCCCGGCTCATCTGTGCAACGAAGACTCAATAAATAACGATGACTCAATAGTTATAGAGTCCCGCCGCCACGTTAACCCTTCCCGAGCGAGCGAATTTTAGCCATGAATCAGGGCCGGGGGAGGGCAAAAACTCGCATTCGTCGAAGTTGGTTGCAGATTCAGTGTCCAGATCGGCCGTTTGAAACGATTTGGAAGCCCCCCGGAGGGCTCTGCTCGTAATCTTTTTCGATGGCTCCGCGCAACTGCAGGTATCGCGCCACGAGCCAGCACAGCAGCGCCCAAACCAACCCGGCCGTCCAGCCGGCCAAAACGTCGGTGGGAAAATGTACGCCCATGTAAATTCGACTGACGCCGACCAGAACGGTCACAAACAGCGCCAGTAGAATCACATAGATCTTTACCGCGCGCTGGGGAACCAGACGTGTAAGCAAGCTCCCGAGGGTCAGGTACACGACCGCCGACAACATGGAATGGCCGCTGGGAAAGCTGGACGTGTAAACGAAAGAGTAATGATCCACGTCCGGCCTCGGGCGGTCGAAGCTCCATTTCAGAATCGTGCTGATCATCAACCCGCCGGCGGTTGCAATGAGCACGAGCCACATCGCGTGGTACTTGCGGACCATCAGCAGATATCCCGCCACCCCGCCGGTGACGAGGAGCAAGACCGCCACACCGCCGAGTGCGGTCATGTCGCGCCCCACTTCGCGCAGCCATTTCGGCCCGATTGGCACCTGCGGCAGCGGACGAACCGCGGTCGACTCCGGATTCGGCATGCGCAGCGCCCGCACGGCCCAGTCGTCAAAGCGTTGCGTATCCCCCTCCATCACCTCGCCCGCGATGGAGACAAACGCCCACACACCGGCGACGACGAGCAGCGCAACGATCAACACCAGCAGGTTCGTGTGCTCCCGGAGCCAGTGAAAAAAATACCCCATTCGCATCGCACTAAAAACCTCGACCTCCCCCTCGGCAGGGCCGCTTCAGCGGCCCTGATCCACCAACGTACCTCAAAGACCACCCGACGCATACGCTTGCTCCGACCGCACCCGCGCGTAGACGCGTATGTCCCGCACCGACCCGTCCGGCGCCCGGACGTCGCGCCTTAAAATGCCTTCGAGCTCGAAACCGCACCGCTCGGCCACAAGCCAGCTCCGCTGGTTCTTGTCGTCACAC
>JBKJRK010000383.1:0-5569 GCA_046593135.1 Tepidisphaeraceae bacterium
GCCCCGCCCGCTCGGCGGCGACGGCCGGCGCGAGCGGCTCGGCGTACCGCTGCGGGCAAATCACGTCCAGCGGAAATCGCGCGTCGGCGCAATGAGCCAGAAACTCGGCGTCTTCACTGACCAAGCCCTCGCGCCGGTGCTCACACCCGGTTGCGATCGGCTTTAACACGCCCACGCGCCGATGCCGCCGGCGAAACCAGTCCGCGATCGCCCCGGCAACCAGCGTCTTGCCGACGCCTGTGTCGGTGCCGGTGATGAATAGGCCTGGGAGCGAGACGTGACTCAGCACAGCGGACTCCAGTCAGCGGATCGGGCGAAGTACCTCGTCAATACGCCCAATATCCAAATCGCTACGCTCCCGTCGTTTCTACTTCCGTCGCCACTGCACGGACGAGCCTGCGGAGGTCGTCCACTTTCATCGCCAGCGGCGGCATCAGTACGATCACGTCTCCGAGTGGCCGAACGATGACGCCGTGCCGGCGTATTCTCGCGCACACCTCCGCACCGATGCGACGGCTCGGATCGAACGGCTGCCCCGTCTGTTTGTCCGCAACGAGCTCGATGCCAACCATAAATCCCTTCTGCCGAATATCACCGATATGCCGCAACTCCTTCATTGGCTTGAGTAGTTCGGAAAGGACAGCCGCCTTCTGCTGGACAGAACGTACGAGATCGTGCTTCTCGAAAAGGTCCAGCGACGCCAATGCGGCCGCGCAGGCCAGGGAGTTGCCGGTGTAGGTGTGGCCGTGAAAGAAGGTGCGGCCCTCGGACGGGGCGCCGAGGAACGCATCGAAGATGTGTTGCGTTGCGAATGTGGCGGCGAGGGGCAGGTAGCCGCCGGTGATGCCCTTGGCGGTGCACATCAGATCGGGTTCGACGCCCTCGTGCTCGCAGGCAAACATCCGACCCGTCCGCCCGAAGCCGACGGCGACCTCGTCGGCGATCATCAGCACGTCGTACTTCGTGCACAGCTCGCGCACGCCGCGGAGAAATCCTTCGGGATGAACGATCATCCCCGCGGCGCCCTGCACGATCGGCTCGATGCAGACGGCGGCGATGCGGTTGCCGTGTTCGCGAAGGATCGCTTCAAGCTTTCCAAGACATTCCTGCCGAACCACATCGGGAGCCACGTAGTAGCCGGGGGCGGGAGCCCGCCCCCGGCTACTACCTTCGGGGGAGTTGAATCGGTGCTCGAACGGCGTCGGCGCGAAGTGGACCTTGAACAGGAGCGGGAAATACGGCCGGTGAAACGCCGTCGTCCGCCCCACCGACATCGCGCCAACCGTGTCGCCGTGATACGCTTCGGCGAATCCAACAAACTCGTTCTTCTCGGGTTTCCCGACGTTGAACCAGTATTGCACGGCGAGCTTGAAGGCGATTTCCGTCGCCGTTGCGCCGGCGTCGCTGTAGAAAACCTTCTTTAGGTTCGGCGGCACGATCTTCATCAGCCGTTCGGCGAGCAGGATCGCCGGTTCGCTGGCGAGGCCGAGCAGGGTGGTGTGGGCGACTTTTTCGAGTTGAGCGCGAATTGCGTTGTCTATTTCCGGCACGCGGTGGCCGTGTACGTTGCACCACAGCGACGAAACGCCATCGAGGTAGCGGTTGCCGTCGCTGTCGATGAGGTGCATCCCCTCGGCCGCCACGATGACGAGCGGGTCGCTCTCCTGCCAGAGCTTCATCGGCGTGAACGGGTGCCAGACGTGCGCTTGATCGAGCCGGCGGAGTTCGTCAGTGGAATACGGCGAGTTCATGGTTCGCCGGTGAGGATAGGCGGCCGGACCTCCCGGTCAACCTACGTCGCTTGCGGCCCTCCCCGCCCACCGTCGCGACTGTCACGGTTGTCGTCCATCTGAGCTATTCGCAGCTCCAATTCCAACAGCCGCTGCGTGAGCGACAATTGATACTGCTCCATAAAGTGCAGGATGATGCTGAACCCGAGCAGGGCGAACATGAGTTGGCCGGTAAACTGCAAGCGCGCGTCGTCGGATGCCCAGCCTTCGTTGAGGAACACGAGGCCCAGTCCCCCGAGGACGACCACCGCGAGGAGCATGTACACCTGGTTGTGCTTTCGACGGTGAAAAACACCCCGCCGGGCGAGCCAGATCATCAAGACACCCATTGCGACACAAACCAGGAGGGAAATCACACCTGCGGCGCGGATGAGCGGCGGCTGCTCACGGTTGCCGGTCAGCATTGCGATGCCGGACCCCGTCGCAAGCACGATAAGAAACACGCCGCCGACCAACGAAAACACCCGCTTCGCCGGTGACCATTTTTGTTCAACCACGGCTCCTATCTCCTTTCGCAACGCCTCCAGGCGCCCGGCGTCAGCCGGTTCGGCTTCGATCAATTGATCGACCCAATCGTTCCGCTTGTCAGCCACGCCCCACCGCTTTCCGGGCAAGTATCTCCCGCATGTGCCGCTTGGCGTAAAACACCCGCGACTTCACCGTGCCCGGCGAAACGCCCAGCACCTCGGCAATCTCCTCGATCGACAAGTCGCGGAGAAACAGCAGCGTCAGCGCCTCCCGATGCGCCGGCGCGAGGACGGCCAGCGCCTCGTGAACGAGCTCCGCGTCGTCGCATCCGACGTCCGGGTCGGCCGTGTCGGCGAGGTCCTGCACTTCGGCTTCGCCGTCGATGTGCCGCTCCGCCGCCCATGCGCTCCGGCGGTGCGCCAGCGCCGCGTTGCGCGCAATCGTGTAAAGCCACGCCGCCAGCCGTTTCGGCTCCCGCATGCCTGACAGCCTGCGCACGACCTGAAACCACGTCTGCTGGAGCACGTCCCAGGCGTCCTGCTCGTCGTCGACCAGCCGCCGCACGTAGTACAGCAGCCGCCGGTCCCAGCGTCGCAGCAACTCGTCCATCGCGGCGGCTTCCCCGCGACGCCACCGAAGGACCAGGAGCTCGTCATAGATCGCGTCTCGCGGCGTCCTCAACGCATGCTCCCGGTTCCTTCAAACGATCCAGATGCGCACCCGTCGACTTCGGTTCAAAAAATGTTAATCAGGGAATCAAATCGGGCCGGCAAAGCACGGCCGACATAGGCGGGAAACTGGGGAACAAGGATTCGAACCTTGACAAGCAGATTCAGAGACTGCTGTGCTACCGTTACACCATTCCCCAAGGCAGTAGGACATAATATGTCGCGTCGATAGGGTGTCAAGGTAGCATGGAGCCGGGTGAAAGGAGTGGCGCGCGTGAGTGAGCAAGGGCAGCCGGACGAGGAACAGCGCGGCGGCGGCGAGGATTTGTCGGTGCCGATGTGGGTGTGGACGTTGCTGGGATTCGCCCTGCTGACGGCGGTCGTGATCGTCGTGATTATCTGGGGCGGCGGGACGCGGAACGAATTGGACGAAGAGACGGGGCCGACCACACAAGAGCTAATCGAGGAACCTGCGACGGCTGCAACGACCGCGCCGGTCCAGACCGTTGCGCCATGACGCGCGTGCCCGAATCAGGCCGTGACCGAGTTGGTTGCGTCGGTCCGCGTGGCGGCTTGCGGGTCGGACATGGCGCGTTGCCATTCGAGAAGGGCGACTGCAATCCGCTTGGGCAGGAACGCGTGGGCGAGCGCGACCCAAATGCCCCAGACGCAAGCGGCTCCGACCCATCCGCCGGCGAATGCGATGAACAAATAGGTCAAGAATGCCCCCGTCATCGGCGAAGCAAGCGACTGGCGATACGACATTTGCCAAAGGTGTGCGCCAATAATCAGCGCGAGCACCACGAGGGCGCCCAGAACCAAACCGACCAGCACACCCTTTCGCCATCGCAACAGGAGCATTCGCCCGACCGCCGTGAAGGCGGCGGCGAACAGGAAAACCATGACGCCGAGTTCTTCGATGAACGGCGCTGTTGCGTATTGCCCGTTGCGGGCTTGGAAGTCGTACCGGTAGGCGACTTCGCCACCTAACGCGCCGAACAAGATCAACGGCCAAAGAAAGAAGTTGATCTTCAGGACCATGACGGCCGAGAGGCCGAGCGCCCGGAGCCGGCCGAGGACGCGCTGGAACGCGGGGCGGAGCGTGTTGATGGGCTGGTGGTGGCCGCACTCGGGACAGGAAAAGTGCAGGACGTTGCACATTTCGCAACGAATCTGCACCAATCCGTGCAGCGAGTAGCCGCACCGCTCACAAAAGACCGGCAACTCTTCGCCGAGGCGGGCGCCGCGCGACGGCGTGCCGCGGCTCGCGGGCGGGGGCGCGATTTCCCCGGCGCCGTTTCCGCCGGCCGCGACAGTGTTACCGGTGTCGTTCATGCCGAAGTTCCGCCCTTGTCACCGGAATCGCGCAACGCAGCGCCTACCGCTCGGTGACGCGTGGTCCTATGCTTCCGGGAACACCATGATACCTGTGAGTAAGGCATGACGGAAAAAACGAAATTCGATCTGATCGTCATCGGCACCGGTCCCGGCGGCGAAGGCGCCGCGATGAAGGCCGTCAAGTGCGGCAAGCAGGTCGCCGCCGTCGAGCGGTATACCGACGTCGGCGGCGGCGCGACACACTGGGGCACCATTCCCTCCAAGGCGCTCCGCCGGGCGATTTTTCACGTCCAATTGCTCAACCAAAGCCCCGTCTACAAACGGTTAGACGTTTTCCCGGAATTCTCGTTTCCCGATTTGCTGGCAAGCTCTGAAAAGGTGATCGAGGAGCAGGTCGATTTACGTCAAGGATTCTACGACCGAAACCGGGTGCCCCTGATCCCCGGGAATGCGCGATTTCTCGACCCGCACACGATCGAGGTCGAGTTCGGCGAAGGCGGGCGGCGCAAGTTCCAGGCCGACGCGTTCGTCATCGCCACCGGCTCGCGCCCCTGGCGTCCGCCGGGCATCGATTTCGCGCACCCGCGCGTCCGCGACAGTGACACGTTGCTCTCAATGAAAGACACGCCGAAGTCGATGACCATTTACGGCGCCGGCGTCATCGGGTGCGAGTACGCGTCGATGTTCCGCAACATGGATTGCGACGTGACGCTCGTCAACACGCGGGCGAAGCTGCTGGAGTTCCTCGACGACGAGATCATCGACGCTTTGAGCTATCACTTCAGCGACTGTGGCATCACGATGCTGCACAGCGAAGAGTTTGAGCGCGTCGAGCCGGATGACAACGGCGTCAATCTTTTCCTGAAGAGCGGAAAAAAGATCCGCTCCGACGTATTCCTCTGGTGCAACGGCCGGTCGGGTAACACGGACGGGCTCGCGCTGGAAACGATCAACGTGACGCCCAACAGCCGGGGTCAGATCGACGTGAATGCGCTGTACCGGGTCAAGCTCAACACGCCCGGCGCCGAGCCGCAATACCACCACCACATTTATGCCGTCGGCGACGTGATCGGCTGGCCCGCGCTGGCGAGTGCGGCGTACGACCAGGGCCGCTACGCCGCCAGCCACGTCTGCGGCGAAGCCGACGACCGGCTCGTCCGAGACGTGCCCACCGGCATCTACACCAGCCCGGAAATATCATCGCTCGGTAAAAATGAACGCGAGCTGACGGCGGAAAAAGTCCCGTACGCCGTCGGCAAGGCGCTGTTCCGCAGCCTTGCCCGCGCCCAGATCACCGGCCAGACG
>JBKJRK010000406.1:0-3857 GCA_046593135.1 Tepidisphaeraceae bacterium
GTATGTGAACGACTTCAACCTCAATGGGCGCACCTACCAAGTCACCGCGCAGGCCGATGCCAGGTTCCGCGCCGCGGCCAGCGACGTCGCGAACCTCAGGACGCGCAACGCCAACGGCGACATGGTCCCGCTCGGCGCGGTGATGGACATCAAGGACATCACCGGGCCGGTCCGCATCAGCCGGTTCAACCAGTTCCCGACCGCCGACATCAACCTCACGTCGATGCCGGGCGCGGCGTCGGGCGACGTGATCTCGTTCATCGAGCAAACGGCCAAGGCGACCCTGCCGGCGGGCTTCGGTTACGAGTGGACCGAACTCGCCCTTCAGGAAAAACTCGCTGGCTACAGCGCGCTGTGGATCTTCCCGATGTGCGTGCTGTTCGTGTTCCTCGTACACGCCGCCGAGTACGAGAGCTGGTCGCTTCCCACGGCGATCATCCTGATCGTGCCGATGTGCCTGCTGGCCGCCATCTTCGGCGTCTGGCTGCGGGGGATGGACAACAACATCTTCACCCAGATCGGCTTCGTCGTGCTCGCGGGCTTGTCGGCGAAGAACGCCGTGCTGATCGTCGAATTTGCCAAGCAGCAGGAAGAGCACAACCCGGGTATCGGCTACGTGAAGGCGGCGATCGAAGCCTCCCGCCTGCGCCTCCGCCCGATCCTGATGACCAGCTTCGCGTTCATCCTCGGCGTGCTGCCGCTCGTGATCGCCAGCGGCGCCGGCTACGAGATGCGCCAAGCCTTGGGAACGGCAGTCTTCTTCGGCATGATCGGCGTCACGTTCTTCGGCGTCTTCCTGACGCCGGTGTTCTACGTGGCGATTCGCTGGCTGACGACCAAGCTCCGCCCCAACGCGCCGCTGCCGGGTCGACATCACGACAGCGCCTGACAGGTTGGGCAGGGTTCCTGACTGTTCTACCGCGCAGCCGATCGGGCCTTCGGCCCGAGGCAGACAAGAACGTCTGCCCCACATTTACCATTCGGGACGGCTTTTCTCACTTGTATCTCTGTATCTGCTCGTCTTGTGGGCAAGGATTTCGGCGGTACCGAGCATTTTGTGGGGCAGGCATTCTTGCCTGCCTTCCGCCGCAGGCGGGAAATCAATCCGTGCACGACGGCGATTTCAGCATCTCCCGCCGGCGACTGCCCCATTGGCAACTGGACGGCGCGACCTATTTCCTCACATTTCGTTTGCGTACTGGCGAACTTTCGCAAGAGGAGATGGTCCTCGTGCGAGATCACATCTTGGCAGGTGATGCAAATTCTATGACCGGGGTGGTGGTATCGCGAAAAGTGAAGCGTTTCGCGGCTACGCCGCGAGGCAGGCAGGAATGCCTGCCCCCCATAAGGCGGACATCAGGCGGGAATGCCTGCCCCATAGAAGGTGGGCATCAGGCAGGAATGCCTGTCTACACAAGAGGGCGGGCATCGAGCGGGAACGCCTGTTCCACAAATGCGGAATGTTTTTTCGCAAACTTGTTGCGATCTCATACGGATCGGGATTAATCCGTGCGCGTCATCTCAATTTTCCAGCCGGCAGGGCCGCTTCAGCGGCCCTGAACTCGCGCGAGGATAAATCAAGGCCCGTATCAGAACTCGAACGCCTGACCCCGCTCCACGAACCCGGCGAACCCGTCTTTGCGCGCGTCGGGCAGGGCGCCGTCCTGGTAGTGGTACAGCCACATCTTTGCACGAATCTCCTCGGGCAGCGTCACCAGTTCGGTGTAGTGGGCGTGGACGCCGCTCCTGTGATCAGAGGTTTCGCAGTCTTGGAAAATGGTCGACGCCCGACGGTAGAAGTCCATGATTTGGTTGGGGGCGAATTGCGTGTCGGTAGTGAGGAACACTTCGCCGGCGGCCGGGTTGGAATCGACTCGCATAATAAGGCCGTACGACGGGACAATTTCGTACCCGTCCATGTAGTGAACGGTCTGGACGAGCTGGCACTCAGCGTGTCCCCAGCGGAAGGCGCCGTTCTGGGGAATGCGGTGGACGGAATCGAAAAAGTGGTCGAGCGTCAGGATGACACCCTGGTGGGAAGCCATTCCGCCGCGGAGGGAGTTTTCCCACAGCGTCGTCGCCAGCCGTTCGTTGATGTACAGATCGGGCTTCGGCTCTTTCCCGAAGAGGCGAGAGAATGCGAGCCATTCGATCCCGCCGATGTGGTCCGCGTGGAGGTGGCTGACGTACAGGGCGTCAATGGCCTCGGCGCCGAGTCCCGCCTTAGCCAGCGCGTGGCGGATGTCGCCGCCACAGTCAATGAGCAGGCGTTTGCCGGAATCTTCCAGCAGCATATTGCTCTGGAAGTTGGACATGGTGAACGCCGAGCCGGTGCCGATGAAGGTCAGTTTCATGAGTGGGTGCCAGTCGTCGACGCGTCAGTTCAAGCGCCGCAAGCGTATCGTACACGACGGCTTAGGTGCGTGCCGCGTAGGTCTATCGGACCTCCGAAGCCGGCCTCATGTGTCCGAAGTGGGGGATTGACGCACGCAAACCGCCATTTCGCTCGATTTTATCGGCGCGTTCAGTTTCTTGCCCTCTTGGCCGGCACATCTTTCCCGCCCGGCGTCGCCGGAAGGATTTGGCTAAACCACCCATTGTGACGGGCCGAAGTAACGGGCAGAGAACGAGCGGAGTCGTATACCGCCTAGTCAATGATTTGGAGGCCGTCCCATGGCACAGCAAGAAATGTCGTATGCCCAGGCGCTGAACGAAGCCAGGCAGGTCATCATCCAACAGTCGTCGCGTATCAAGGGCGACCTGGACAAGATCAGGGGCCAGCAGCAGACGATCGTCGACCAGGCCGCCCGCATCAGCGAGCAAGAAGCCCGGGTCAATGAGCTGGCATCGGACGTTCAGCGGCAGGCCGAAGAGCTCCGCACGATCGAGCAGCGCTACAGCGAAGCCGAGGCCGGCCGCCAGCAGGCGGAAGGCGTCGTCAACCGCCAGGGCGAGCGGATCAACCACCTCGAAACCGAAGTGGCGGACTTCCGCCGCCAGGTTGACGAGGCGACTCTGCAGATCGCCGAACTGACGCGCGAACGTGACGATTTGCGTGCGCAGCTCCCGACCAACGAGGACATCGACGCCCTCAACGGCATGATGACCCTCCTTTCCCAGAAGCGCGGCACCGACGTGTCCGCCTCGGCGGCGAAGCGGTCGATGCGCATGGCCGAAGCGGCGTAACCGTGGCGCGGGCGCCTCGCCCGCGTCGGAATAATTCGGATTCCATCTGATCCCCGGCGAATCAGAGTCTCCCCGGTGCGCGGCCGCCCGCAGGGCGGCAGGTCACGCTCGATGCGAGATAATCAACGGCAATGAGAAAGACGAGGGCGAGACGCGCTCGCCACAAAAAAAGAATGATGCAGGCCCCCGGCGTCCGATCGCCGGGGGCTTTTTGTGTAGCTGCGACGCCCGCGTCGCCTCCCGCGATTGGCGCAACCGGCCCATGAAGCGACGCGGGCGTCGCGACTACGAGGAAGGGCTGCCGAGTTTTTTCATCGACGCAAAAAACGCCTCGGCCACGCTCACGCCGAGCAGCCGGAGCGACGTGTCTTTCACCGCTTCTTCCGTGAAGAACAGCATCGCGAGTAGGGGCCGCACGTCGGCGCGGAGCGACGCGTAGACGTTGGGCGGCAGGGGCAAAACCAGCCCGGTCTTGTCGCGCGACAATTCGAGCGCCGCGACGGCCGCCTTGTCGGCGTCGGCGTCGATGCCGGGGAGCAGGACGTAAATCCCTGCCAGGGCCGGCACGTCTCCCTTTGGCGGCGCGCGGAGCACGTGTACCACCGCCGCCCGTCCGTAGTACCGCGCCACGTTCAAGACCGACGGCGGCACGTCCGGCGCGTCGACCAGCA
>JBKJRK010000459.1:0-2879 GCA_046593135.1 Tepidisphaeraceae bacterium
AAGCCAGCCGTGGCACATTGCGATTTCTGTAAAATCAATGAAACGCGCTTTCACCCTCGTCGAGTTGCTCGTCGTCATCGGCATCATCGCCGTGTTGACGGGGCTGCTCCTGCCGGCCTTGTCGGCGGCGCGGGAGGCGTCGCGATCGACGGTGTGTGCGAGCAATGTGCGGCAACTCGTCACCGCGTCCTTCGCCTACGCCCATGAGAACAAGGGCTACTGGCCGCCTGCCCACGTCTACTTATTGACGAAAAATCTCAGCCGTTGGCACGGCACGCGTCCGACGCCTGTCTCGCCGTTCGTGTTCAATGATTCGCCCCTCGATCCTTATCTCCAGACGCCCGCCATTAAAGAGTGTCCGACCTTCGAGCCGGTCAAAGCGGGCTTCGAAGCCTCATGCGGCGGGTACGGGTACAACAACCATTATCTTGGCAGCAGCCAGGACGAGCCTGAACTGGCGTCGCTACCTCTTGGCCCGTTCGACTGGGATCAGCGCGTGGGGAATGTTCCGGCCAAGCTCACGCAGGTCCGCAACGCTTCGGACAAAATTGCCTTTGCCGACGCCGCCATGGCGACCCCTGAGTTGATCGAGTATTCGTTCGTCGAGCCTCCGACGACCATCTACGGCCCGACGTCGCCGTCCATTCACTTCCGCCATCGCGGGAAAAAAGCCAACATCGCCTGGGCGGACGGACACGTCACGCTGGAACAGTTCGCCTGGACCTACCCGACCAACGTCTACGGCGCCGACAACGCCAAGTTCAACCTCGGGTTCTTCGGCCCGCAAGACAACAGCCTTTTCCAGCGCCCTTAACTCCGAATCCGAGTCCGCGTGTACATCCGGAACGGGATGGCTAAAATGGCAACATCGCAGCAGCGTCAGACCGGATCGAGCGGTATGGAAGGCACCTGGGTGATCAGTGGCGAATCAGCAAGTTGAGCGGCTTCGGGCGAATATCCGTGAAGTGTTCCTCGGCCATACGCGCGCGGTGGACTTGGTCTTGATCGGCTTGCTCGCGCGGGGTCATGTTCTGATTGAAGACGTGCCCGGCGTCGGGAAAACGGTGCTGGCACGTTCCCTCGCCCGCAGCATCGATTGCAAGTTCAGCCGAATTCAACTGACGCCGGACTTGTTGCCCAGCGACGTACTGGGGGTGTCGATCTTCAATACTCAGAATCAGTCGTTCGAATTCAAGCCCGGGCCGGTTTTTGCGAACATCGTGCTGGCCGACGAGATCAACCGCACCACGCCGCGGACGCAAAGCGCGTTGCTGGAGGCGATGAGCGAGGAGCAGGTGAGCGTCGACAACCAGACGATCCCGCTCCAGCGGCCGTTCATGGTGGTGGCGACGCAGAACCCGTTTGAATTTGAGGGCACGTACCACCTGCCGGAAAATCAGCTCGATCGGTTTCTGCTGAAAGTATCGGTCGGTTATCCCGAGCGTTCGAGCGAGCAGCGGATCATTACCACGCAGCCGGGCCGTAACGCCTTGGACAACCTGAAGCCGGTGATGCACGCCGACGAGGTCATCGCGCTACAGGACCTGACGCCGACCATCAAGCTCGACGCGTCGATCGTGGACTACATCCTCGACCTCATCGAATCCACGCGCAGCAACGACGACCTTCACCTCGGCGTCTCGCCGCGCGGCGCGCTGGCACTCACGCAGGCGGCGCAGGCGTCGGCGTTGCTCGACGGGCGGGATTTTGTGACGCCGGACGACGTGAAATCACTGTTCGTGCCGGTCTGCGCCCACCGGGTCATCAGCAAGACGTACCTGCACAACGGCGACGCGAAGGCGACGGAGCGCACGCTGGTGGCGATCATGGATCGCATCGCGACGCCGCGGTAGCGGGGAACCGTCCCGGAGTGTTGGATGGCGGCCAAAGGTCAGTCAAACACGCCCATCGACTACGAGCCAAAGAGCGCGCGCGTGACGCGCGTGCGGCGTAAGCCCGGTCTTGATTTTTCAGTCACGGGCCTGGTTTTCATCGCCATGATGCTGTTCATGGGACTGGCGGCGATCAACAGCCAGGCCAACCTGCTGTTCGGCGTCTTCGGGCTGATGATCGGCATCCTGTTCGTCAGCTACTTCATCAGCCTGTTCGTCGTCCGCCGGTTGACCGTACGGCGTACCGTACCCGACCACGGGGTAGTCGGCCGTCCGATGCCGGTCAGCTACGAATTCCACAACGAAAAACGGTTCTGGCCGAGCCTGTCGGTTTGCCTCTCGGAAATTGACGGTGCCCAGGCGTTTACCAAGCAGCCCCAGTGCTACATGCTGCACGCGGCGCCGGGGATGTCGGCGGTCGTGCCTACGGAGTTGGTTCCCAAACGCCGCGGGCTTCACGAACTGAACTTGTTTCAGCTCAGCACCAGCTTCCCCTTCGGGTTTATCAAGCGGGCCCTTTCGGTTCGCCAGAAGGATCTCGCCCTCGTTCTGCCGGCCTTGGCGGAAGTGGACCGGCGTCTAATGAACCAGTGTAGATCGGCCGAAAAAACGGGCGCGTCGATGCGGCCCAAGCCGGGCGGGCAGGACGAGTTCTACGGGGTCAGGGAGTTCCGCACGGGCGAAAGTCCCCGCTGGATTTACTGGCGCCGCAGCGCCCGGACGGGCACGCTGGTGTCAAAGGAGATGACGCAGGTCTCCCCGCCGCGGGTGATGTTGCTCGTCGACACCTACTTGTCGGACCGGTCGATCGAGCAGCACGCGCTCGTCGAGAAGGCGATCGCGATGGCCGCGTCGCTCGCATCGACGGCACTGGCAGAGGGGCTGGCGGTGGGTCTGTACGCGTGGTCGGGGGAATGGGTTGGAGTTCATCCCTCGCGCGGCATGCGGCAGCGCGAGGCCCTGTTGACGGTGCTGGCGCGGCTGTCG
>JBKJRK010000467.1:0-9322 GCA_046593135.1 Tepidisphaeraceae bacterium
GGTGACGCCGGAGGGGGCGGTTCGGCTGGCGAGGGAGATGATGAGCGAGAAGCGGTGGGCGGACTTCGAGAGCCACCGCGACAGCGACTTCTCGTACGAGATCCCCGGCGTGAGCCGGTTCCGCGTCAACGCGCACTTCCAGCGGAACAGCGTCGCGCTGAGCATCCGGACGATCAACGACAAGGTCCGCCCGATCGAGCAGCTGTTCCTCCCGGACATCTGCAACAAGCTCACCTACCTGCCCCGCGGGCTGGTGCTGGTGACCGGCCCGACGGGCAGCGGCAAGAGCACGACGCTGGCCGCGATGATCGACTCGATGAACCGCCGGGAGCAGGCCCACATCATCACGATGGAGGACCCGATCGAGTACGCGTTCGTGAGCAACAAGTGCGCGATCGAGCAGCGCGAAGTGGGCAGCGACGTGCCGAGCTTCGCCTCGGGCCTGCGACACGTGCTGCGTCAGGACCCGGACACGATTCTCGTCGGCGAAATGCGCGACCTGGAAACCGTCAGCGCCGCTATTACGGCCGCCGAGACGGGCCACCTGGTGTTCAGTACGCTGCACACGGTCAACGCGCCCCAGACGATCGAGCGTATCATCGACGTCTACCCCGCCGACGAGCAGAACCAGATCCGATCGATGTTGGCCAACACTTTGCAGGCGGTCGTCAGCCAGACGCTGTTCCGGCGGTGCGACCAGCCGGGGATGATCCCGGGCTTGGAGATCATGCTCTGCACGCCCGCCGTGCGAAACTGCATCCGCGAGAACCGGATTTTCGAGATCCCGAACATCATTGCGACGAGCCGGGCGCTGGGCATGCAGAGCCTGGACGATTCGATCAAGCAGCTATTCGTGAACGGCTACGTCAGCCGTGAGGACGCCGTCGCGCAGGCGGCCCATCCGGAGAAGTTGGAACGGTCACTGGCCGCCTAGGAGTAGTTGCCAGTTGCCGGTTGTCGGTTGCCAGTGAAGAGGGCGTTGTCGCTTTCACTGGCAACCGGCAACTGACAACTGGCGACTAGTGCAGTATGCCGACGTATCGCTACGAATCCAAAAACGCCGCGGGCAAGGTCAGCAACGGCATTGTCCAGGCGGCGAACCTGAATGCGGCGTCGGCCCAGCTGCGCGCGCGGGGCGAGTACATCCTCGCCCTCTCCCCCGCCGACTCCGGCAAGGCCGGGGGCGCCCTGGCGGGCCTGAGCTTTTCGTTCGGCCCCAGCGCCAAGGACGTCTGCAACTTCACCAGCCAGCTTGCCGTGATGGTCCGCGCCGGCATCAGCATCCGCGCCGCCATCGAAGGCGTCGCCGACCAGACCGAGAACGTCAAGTTCAAGGCCATGCTCGTGCAGATGCGGAAAGACGTCGAATCCGGCAAACAATTCTCCGACGCGCTGCGGCGGTACCCCAAGACCTTCAGCCCCCTCTACATCAACATGGTGAAGGCGTCGGAGTTGTCGGGCGGATTCAGCAAGATGCTCGAGCGCATCGCGCAGTATCTCAACCAGCAGATCGAAACGTCGGCGATGGTGAAGGGGGCGATGATTTACCCCGGCATCATCGGCACCTTCGCGATCGGCACGACGATCTTCCTGCTCAAGTTTGTCGTCCCCCGCTTCATGACCATCTTCAAAGGCAAGGAAGCCGCCCTGCCGCTGCCCACCAAGGGATTGCTCGCGGTCAGCGAGTTCATGAACACGTACTGGTACGTCTGCCTGTTCGGCGTCATCGCGGCCGTCTGGAGTATCTTCCTCGTGCTCCGCACCGACTGGGGCCGGCTGTGGTGGGACAAGACCAAGCTCACCCTCCCGCTGTTCAAGAAAATGTTCCGCGCGCTGTATATCAGTCGCAGCCTGCACACGATGGGCCAGCTCATCAACGCCGGCGTGCCCATGCTCGACACGCTGAGCATCACCGCCGAGATCAGCGGCAACTCGCTGTACCGGCGCATGTGGCGGGTGGTCTACAGCGCGGTCAAGCAAGGCAAAAAAATCTCCGCGCCTTTGCAGAAAAGCCCCCTGCTTCCCCGCAGCGTCGTGCAGATGATCAGCGCCGGCGAAGAATCCGGTAAGCTCGGCGAAGTGCTCGACACCGTCAGCGACTTCTACGCCCGCGAGTTGCGGTCCGTCATCAAGAGCGTGACGGCCATGATCGAGCCGATCATGATCGTCGTCATGGGCGGCCTCGTCGGCTTCATCGCCATGAGCATCATCCTGCCGATCTTCAAGCTCAGCCAGATCCTGAAATAATCGCAGGCGCACGTGGCCCGCACGGTCCACCTGTTTCCGACGCCAAAGCCGAACGCGCTCTCGCGTGCAGCAAGATGGTCTACAAAGCTGCGTTGTGGCCAGCGACGGCTCCGTGCGGCGGCGTGTAACCCATATCTCCGATCGAATGTTTGGACGGGCTTTGCGAGGCATGTTTTTGATTCACGCGAAAACAAGCCCGTTGTCCATGTGATAAAGACGGACGCTAATGAAAGATTGAATTGCAACACTACTTTCTCACAACATCTTCTCCAATGCAGCGTTATTGGTTGTATACGGTCTTGCTTTGTCCTATGACTTTCCGGAGCGATGTGCATGCTTGTCTCGGGGTGGTTCCGCCAACGTCGATGGCTGGCTCCGCTAGCGGTGGTCGCGGCCGGCATGATCGGCGCCCAGGGTGGCGCGGAGGCGACGACTCCGCAGGCTCCGGCGGCGCACGGGCCGCCGAAAGTGGATGACGCGGCCCGGCAGTTCTGGGCGTTTAAGCCGCTCATCCGTCCTGATGTGCCGAAGGTCAATGACTCGGCGTGGGTCCGCAACCCGATCGACGCGTTCATCCTCGCGAAGCTTGATCAAAAGAATTTCGCCCCGGCCCCCGACGCCGACAAGGTCACGCTCGTCCGGCGGGCGACGTACGACCTGATCGGCTTGCCGCCGACGCCGGCGGAGGTTGACGCGTTTGTCGCCGACGTGTCGCCGGATGCGTACGACAAGCTCGTCGACCGATTGCTGGCGTCTCCCCATTACGGCGAAAAGTGGGGCCGGCACTGGCTCGACCTCGTGCGTTTTGCCGAGACCAACAGCTACGAGCGCGACGGCCGCAAGCCCAACGCGTGGCGGTATCGCGATTATGTCATCCGATCGTTTAACGACGACAAGCCTTACGACCGCTTTCTGAAAGAGCAGCTTGCCGGCGACGAGTTGCCCGATGCCGCCGACAACGCGGACGCCGTCATCGCGACCGGCTTTTATAGACTGGGCATCTGGGACGACGAGCCGGTTGACAAGGAACAGTCGCGGTACGACGCCATCGACGACATCGTCGCAACCGTCGCACAGGTTTTTCTCGGTCTCACCGTCGATTGCGCGCGGTGCCACGATCATAAGATTGATCCGATCTCCCAGCGCGACTACTACAGGCTGGTCGCCTTCTTTCAGAACATCAACGACTACAAAAACGGCGGCCCGACCGACGAGCGCGTGATTCTGGCCGGCGGCGACGCGCAGGCGGCGTACGAGCGAGCCGCCCGGGCCCACGCCGAGCGGGTGAAAGCGGCGCGGGCGCGGGTGAAGGAAATCGAACGCGACTTTCGTCAGCTTCTGCTCGGCGAGCCGGGACGCGGGGGGATCGATCCCGGCGTGGTGCCCAAGGTCATCCTGGAAGAAGGCGAGCGCGTTCTCGGGCAGAGCCGGTTCGAGACGTACAAGAAATACAAAGCCGATTACGAAGCCGTCCAGCGCATGGCGCCCGATGCGGAAAAGGCGCTTTGCGTCACCGAGCGCGGCCCCCGGGCGCCCGACACATTCGTCCTGAGCCGCGGCAACGCCCATTCGCCGGCCGCGAAGGTCGAACCCGGCTTCCTCGAGGTGATCGAACCGCGCGATCCGGTCGTCCCCACTCCCTCGACCGACGCGACCAGCAGCGGCCGGCGGACGGTGCTGGCCGACTGGATTACGTCAAAAGGAAATCCACTGCCTGCGCGCGTGATGGCCAACCGCCTCTGGCAGTATCACTTCGGGCGCGGCATCGTCCGGTCCTCCAGCAATTTCGGCTATCAGGGCGACGCCCCCACCCACCCCGAATTGCTCGACTGGCTTGCGGTCGAGTTCCAGGCGCGCGGGTGGAGCATGAAGCAGATGCACCGACTCATCATGACCAGCAGCGCGTACCGCATGTCTTCCAAGGCCGATGCCAAGGCGCTCGCCGCCGACCCGCGGAACGATTTGCTCTGGCGGTTTGACATGCGCCGGCTGACCGCCGAGGAAATCCGCGACTCCGTCCTGGCCGCCAACGGCACGCTCAACCTGGCGATGTACGGGGCCAGCACCTATCCGCCGATCCCTCAAGAAGTAAAGCTCGGCCAGTCGCATCCCGGCGAAGGCTGGGACGAGAGCACGCCCGAGGAAGCCGCCCGGCGGAGCGTTTACATTCACGTGAAGCGGTCGCTCCGCGTGCCGATCATCGAATCGCTCGACGGCGCGGAAACCGACAAGTCGTGTCCCGTGCGGTTCGTCACCGTGCAGCCCACGCAGGCCCTGGGCATGCTGAACGGCGAGTTTCTAAACACCGAAGCGCGGAAGCTGGCCGACCGTGTCCGAAAAGAAGCCGGCGACGACGTGGCGAAGCAGGTCGCACTGGCGTTTCATTTGACGACGTCGGGAAAGCCGTCGCGCGAAGAAATCGACCGGGGCGTTACCCTCGTCAAGAACCTGATGGAAAAAGACGGCGCGACGCACGAGCAGGCGATGCGGTATGTTTGCCTGGTTGCGCTGAACCTGAACGAGTTTGTGTACCTGGACTGACCGCCGCCTTGTAGGGGCGAACCTTGTGTTCGCCCACGTGTTTCTCTCGCCTAGGGACGTAGGGCGAACACAAGGTTCGCTTCTACGCAGGAAAAACGCATGAACCCTCTCAAACCTTCCAACACGTTTTGCCGCCGGACGCGGCGCGAGTTTCTGTGGCAGGCGGGGGCCGGGTTCACCGGCGTCGCGCTGGCGGGGCTGCTCGACCGTGACGGGTTCTTCGGCAACAAGGCCTTCGGCACGACCGGAACGCCGCTGGCGAGCGTCAACCCACTCGCCATCAAGCCCCCCCACTTCGCCCCCAAGGCCAAGAGCGTCATCTTCCTGTTCATGTACGGCGGGCCGTCGCACGTCGACACGTTTGACTACAAGCCGAGCATGTACGCCCTGGACGGCAAAACGATTCAGGTGAAAACCTTTGGCCGGGGCGGGAAAAAAAACGAGGGCCGGGTCATCGGGCCGAAATGGAAGTTCAAGCAATACGGGCAGTGCGGCAAATACGTGAGCGACTTGTTCCCGCATATTGGATCGTGCGTTGACGACATCGCATTTCTGCATTCGATGACCGCGGAATCCCCGATCCACGGCTCGGCGATGCTGATGATGAATTCCGGCCGGATCCTCTCGGGCAACCCGTGCATGGGCTCGTGGGTGAACTACGGCCTCGGCACCGCGAACGACAACCTGCCCGGCTTTGTCGTCATGCTCGACCCGACGGGCGGGCCGATCAGCGGGGCGAAGAACTGGTCGAGCGGCTACATGCCCGCCAGCTACCAGGGCGTGATTCTGCGCTCGGCGGGTGAACCGATTCTCGACCTCAAGACGCCCGTCGGCATGACGCAGACGATGCAGCGCCGCCTCCTCGACACGCTCGGCGACTACAACCGCGATCACTTCGCACCCCGTGCCGACAACTCCGAGCTGGCCGCCCGAATTGCCAGCTATGAGATGGCGTTCAAGATGCAGCAGCACGCTCCGGAAGCGGTTGATCTGGGGCAGGAATCGGAATCGACCAAGGCGCTGTACGGCATTGACGACAAGAAAACGGAAGAATTCGGCCGGCGGTGCTTATTGGCCCGGCGGATGGTCGAACGGGGCGTGCGGTTCGTTCAGCTTTACGCCGGCGGCGCCCACAATGACGACAACTGGGATGCGCACGGCGACCTGGAAAAGAACCACAACTTCCACGCCGGCCGAACGGATAAGCCGATCGCGGGGCTGTTGAAGGACCTCAAGCAGCGCGGGTTGCTCGACGAGACGCTGGTCATCTGGGGCGGCGAGTTTGGCCGGCAGCCCACCGCCGAGTACGAAGCCGGCACCGGCCGCGACCACAACGCGTTCGGCTTCACGATGTGGATGGCCGGGGGGGGCATCAAGGGCGGAATCAGCGTCGGCGAAACCGACGAGCTCGGCGCCGCCGCCGTCCGCGACCGCCTGCACGTCAAAAACCTCCACGCCACCGTCCTCCAGCAACTCGGCGTTCATCCCGACCGGCTCACGTACTTCTACGGCGGGCTGGATCACAAACTGGTCGGCGTTGAAGGGGCGGATCCGATCGAACAGATCATTTGAGCGCGGGCGTGGGACTCGCCGCTACACCGCTTTCGGCAGTTTGTATTCTCCCCGGTAATCGCGCGTCAGCAGGCCATTCGCGAGGTCGTTCCCGACGAATTTTTCGGTAGTGGGATCAAAAGTAAGCGCCCGGCCGAGCACGTACTGAGTCTCTTCCAGGTTTAGCCCGTTGCCGGTCAGGTGTTTTTCCATCCGTGCCAGCGTCGCGTAGGCGGCTCGGTCGTCGCCGAAGGCTTTGGTTCGAGCGTTGAAGGGAACCTTTTTGCCGAGCTTGTAGCTGATGTTCGCCAGGTGACACATCCCCGAAGCGATGTGGCCGGTTTCCGCGTCTCCCTGATGATACCCGAGGGCGCGGCTCCGGATCGCCTTGATGAAGGTGACGAAGTGGTTGTTGGTGGCGTTGTCGCGCGTGTACTCGGGCATCTCGATCGGCTCGCCGTTGGGGGCGTAGGCGGAGCAGCTTTCGTACGTGTCAACGACGAGCGAGCCCTCCGTGCCGTAAAAAACATTACACACCCCTTTCGCCGCGCCCCGCAGCGGCTTGGTCGGAAGCCCGCGCACTTCGAAGATGATCTTCGCGCCGTCGTCGTAGTCAAAAACGGCGAGTTGGGTGTTGGGCGTTTGGCCGTCGTCGTCGTAGCCAAAGCGTCCGCCAATGCTCTGGATTCGGGGGGCGAATTCGCGTTTATTCAGCCCCCACATGCAGATGTCGATCTGGTGAACGCCTTGGTTGCCGATGTCGCCGTTGCCGATGTCCCAGAACCAGTGCCAGTCGTAGTGGAACTTGGCCCGGCGCGGCGGTGCCTTGGGCGCGGGCCCACACCAGAGGTCGTAATCGACGGACGAAGGGACGGGCTGGTTTGACGCCACGTGACCGATCGAAGGCCGGGCCTTGTAGCACGTGCCGCGGGCCAGGAAGACGCGCCCGAGCCCGCCGGAGTGGATGAACTGCATCGCGCGGTTCATCGCCATCATCGAGCGGCTCTGCGTGCCGTGCTGGACGATCTTGTTGTACTTCCTCGCGTATTCGATAAGTCGGCGTCCTTCAACGATCGTGTGGCTGAGAGGTTTCTCGACGAAGACGTCTTTGCCGGCCTGGACGGACCATATGCTGGCCAGCGTGTGCCAGTGGTTGGGCGTGGCGATTGTGACGGCGTCGATTTCCTTGTTCTCCAGCATCTTCCGGACGTCTGTGTACGTCCGGGGGGCGGCGCCGGTTTCTCCGTCGATGAACTGGGCTTTTTCGGCGACGCGTGCCTGATCGGGGTCACACAACGCCACGATGTTGACGTGGTCGCTGAGGCTGAGCAATTCGGTGATGTGAAACTGCCCGCGGTCGCCGCAGCCGATGACCGCGATGTTGATCCGGGCGTTGGCGCCGCTCAGCGAATCGGCGCCGGCGGGCCTCGTGGTTGGGTTGCGCGGTTTCGTGGTGGGGCCCGATGTTGCAGTCGTCGGCCCTTCAGCCGCCAACGCAACGGCGCCGGACGAGAGCGCCGCGGCAAAGCCCAGAGACGAATTCAAAAAACGACGGCGTGTCGGCAAAGCCATGATGGTAATCTCCAGTGCAAGCCATCCTACGTTAAACGTTGCAGTCTGCCCAAACATCAGGGTCGATCACGTGTCGGCGATGCCTGCCAAGTTGGCTAAGCCGCCCGCTTCATTTCGCCTTGATTAACAGTAGCCCGTATTGGACATCTCTGTTGATGGTCCGACAGAACCTAAAAATCCACCGCCCTCCGCGCCGCGGCGGCTTCACCCTCGTGGAGTCGGCGATAGCGACGGTGATTATCGGGGTCGCGGTTACCGCAATGCTTCTGTTGTTGACCACCGGAACGGTGGTCAACAAGAAAAGCACCGAGCTGACGACCGCGATCAATCTGGCCGGGAATATCCACGAAGCGGCGGTTCGGGTCGGGTACGACGACCTGTTCGACTTGGAAGGGTCTCATAATCCCCCGGTCAATGCCCGGCTGCAATCCCTGGCGGCAATGAGCGGATGGTCGCAGGTGGTCGATGTCAACTATGTGGATGCGGACCGGCTGACCACCCTTGTTCCCGACACGCAGCTCGAACCGACCACGCGAATCGGCGTCACGATCAACCGCAACGGCCGCTTCATCTACCGGACAAGCTGGGTTGCCACGGCGTCGGATTAGGCCGTGTCCGGGGGACATTGGAAAGTGTAAGGGAAGAGGAGCAGCAAGGAGTCCGTTATGCTTCACATTTCAACACGCCGCCGAGGCAGCACCGCATTGTTGGCGTTGCTGTTCCTGACCTTATTCGCCGCGCTGTCGGTCGGCTTTTACACGACCGTCACGACGTCCATCCAGGTCGCCGGGAACGAACAGCGTACGAGCCGCGCCCTCATGGCGTCGGACTCGGGCATGCAGTTCATGAAGTACCACCTCGCGACGCTGAACATTCCCGCGGCTACGCCGCCCGCGGGGCTCTTTGACAAGGTCTACGAGCGTCTGGCGGCGAAGCTGAATTATTTCCCCAACATGCCCGCCGCCGCACGCACGATTGACCTGGTGGAGAGTGGCTCGCTCGTCCGTATTCCTAGCGGCGGGGACCAATGGATCAACCTTGACACCACCGGATCGGGTTTCCGCGCCGAGGTGCGCAAGCTGCAGGCCGGCGAGAAGATCGAGGTCCGCGTCTACGGTCGCTACGGAGACTCGACGAGCGCGGCCGGTCGTGCCGTGAAGCTCGAGTACGCCAACTTTCCGAACCCCGCGGCGATTTTCAATTTCGGCGTCGCGAGCGAAAGCCCGATCAGCATGAACGGCAACGTGACGATTCGCGGCACGAGCGGCAATGCCAACATGGGCAGCGTCCTCTCCGCCCACACCGCGACCAACACGCCGCTCACCATGACCGGCAGCCCCGAGATCTCCGGTCACGTCTCGTTCGTCAACGCAAACGCGGCGCCGGTCATCTCCAGCCAGTCGCGCATCGC
>JBKJRK010000263.1:0-2889 GCA_046593135.1 Tepidisphaeraceae bacterium
CGTGCAAGTGCTGCAGACCCAGTCGATGTTCGACGACCTGAGAAACACGTCCAACGAAGTTCAGTCCCAGATGGGCCGCCGGCTTTTTAACTCCGCGGCCACCGGGCGGATGCCGACGTACGCGGAGCTGATGCCGGAAGACGCCCAAGTGCGGTTAAAGCGATCCATGCACGCCTGGCGTAAGACGTACCAGCCGCTGATCGTCACGCACGATCTGGTGGACGACGCGAGCGACCCCGTGCTACGGCACCTGCGTCATCGCGGCCTCCTCAACGGCGCAGACGACCCGGTAAAAGTCATCTTCCATCCGGAGTTCGTGACCGCAACCAGCCCGACCATCAGCCTGGATTATGAGCAGTTCGTCCGCGGCTGCCATGTCGGCATTTTCCCGAGCTACTACGAGCCGTGGGGTTATACGCCGATGGAGTGCATCGCACTGGGCGTGCCCGCCGTGACGACCGACCTCAGCGGCTTCGGCGCGTACGTTGAAGACCACCTCGCCGACCAGAGCGGCGGCAACAAAGCGCCCGGCGGGCGGCGGCGCAGCAGCGACGACGGCGGCATGCTCGTCCTCAAACGCCGCGAACGCGGGTTCGACGACACGGTCGAAGCCCTCGTGCATTACCTCATGCAGTTTTCCCAGCTCAACCGCCGCCAACGCATCGAGCTGCGCAACCGCGTCGAACGCCAGGGCGAAAACTTCGACTGGTCCGTCCTCGTCCGCCACTACGACGACGCCCACAACATGGCGCTGGAACGCACGGGCTCGAAACGGCTCGGGGTCGTGGACGTTCGGATGGTGTAGGCGGCTCGGCGCCGCGAAGGCGCTATGGGTTAGACGGTAGCGAGGCAAATGGGCCCGTCGGCGAAGCCGGGCTTCCAGTGCAAACGCACGCTTCAGCAGAACTCACACCCCACGTCATACCGCTTGTCCGAGCGCTTTCGGCATGAGACGACCCGGATCTTGGCGTTCAACAGCATCGGGCCGTTGCCGAAGGTGATTCGCCAGACGGTCCCCGCAGCGTAGCGGCGGTCGCATGCCAGGCCGACGCCGCCGAGGGACAGGTCGCGGACCGCCACCGTATCTTCGGCGTCGGTGTTGCCGTTGGCGGGCTGGAGCGTGGCGGTGACGGGATGCGGTTCCCGCTCGCTCCGGCGGCGGTCGGGGGTGCGGCCGGCGGATTCCGAGGATCTCCCGGCGGTCGAGGCGGCTGACGAGGTGCGCGTTGCGCTCATATCGAACTGATCGGCCGTCCAGTCCGCTGACTTTTGCCCGGCCCGAAGCAACTCGCCGAACCCCCGCACGTCCGTATAATGCCCCCCGAATCAAGTCGCGGAGCGGCGGCGGAATGTCGCCTTATAGATTCCCGGGAGTTTTTCATCGTGCCCGCACATATTTGCAAGTCTTACAAGGTTCTCGTCGGGCTGGAAATTCACGTCCAGCTTGCGACGAAAAGCAAGATGTTCACCGCCGCCGCCAACGGGTTCGGCGGCGAGCCGAACACGCAGGTCGACGGGCAGATTCTCGGCCTGCCCGGCACCCTGCCCGTGATGAATAAGAAGGCCGTCGAATATTCGATCAAGGCAGGCTTGGCCCTGGGATGCAAAATCGCCAAGCACACGAAGTGGGACCGCAAGAGCTACTACTACCCCGACTTGCCGAAGAACTACCAGATCAGCCAGTATGATCTACCGCTTTGCTACGAAGGCACGTTCGACATTGCGACCGACGACGGCGCGCCCAAGACGATCCGCATCCGCCGGGCGCATCTTGAGGAAGACGCCGGGAAACTAATACACGATGCGCCCGGCGGGCATCCGATCGACCACAGCATCGTCGACCTCAACCGCGCCGGCACTCCACTCTTGGAAATCGTGACCGAGCCGGATTTCTCGACGCCACACGAAGTGACGACCTTTGCCCAGGAGTTGCAGAGGCTCGTCCAGTTCCTCGGCATTTCCGAAGCACAGATGCAAATGGGGCACATGCGGTTCGAGCCGAACATCAACGTTCACATCACCGACGAAGCCGGCAACGTTCATAAGACCGCCATCACCGAAATCAAGAACCTCAACAGCTTCAGCGTGCTCGGCCGCGCCACCGCTTACGAGATCCGGCGGCAAATCAGCGAGTGGGAAGGGACCGGTTCGCTCGGACGCAAGAGCACTTACGGCTGGGACGAATCAAGCGAATCAACCTTCCACCAGCGCGACAAGGAAGAGGCGAACGACTACCGCTACTTTCCCGACCCCGATCTCGTGCCCGTCGAGGTGGATGACGCGTGGCTGTCGGAGCTCAAGGCGCAAGTCGGCGAGTTCCCGGCCGCCCGTCGGAAGCGCTACGTCGACGTCTTAGGCTTGTCCCCCGCAGACGCCGCGACGCTGAGCGCCGACCGTTCGATCGGCGATTTCTACGAGCAGGCAATGGCCAATCACGGCAAGCCGCAGCGCGTAGCCAATCTGATTCTCAGCCACGGACTGAGACTGGCTAAAGAGCGAAACGCCCCCTTGGCGACGCTCGGCATCGCCCCGTCGCGCTTCGAGGAAATCGCGATGATGATCGACGCCGACCAACTCGCCGCCAGCAGCGCCGGACCGGTGTTCGATCAACTGGCGGCCGAGCCGCACAAGGGCGCCGGCACGATCGCGCAAGAGCTCGGATTGATCCAAGTCAGCGACACCGGCGCCATCGACGCCGCCATCGACAAGCTCGTCGCGGAAAACTCCAAGTCCCTGCAAGATTATAAGGCCGGGAAACAGCAGGCATTGGGCGCGTTAATGGGCATGGTAATGAAAAGCGCCAAGGGTTTGAACCCGAAACTCGTTCAGAAGCGGCTAAAAGAACGACTCTCGTAGTAGCCTGTGGCGCAGCGTTGAACGAACCCATCC
>JBKJRK010000228.1:0-2629 GCA_046593135.1 Tepidisphaeraceae bacterium
TACGGACGTCACGGAGGACGTTGCTACTTCTTCTCATTCTCGCCGTCAGTTTCGTCCCACTTATGCTCGTCCGAGGCGTCAATCTCCCCGCCGTCATTGGCGTAGTGGGATGGACGACGATGATCCTGGGGATGACGCTGCGGTTCGATTTCCGGGCCGAGTTGGAGCAAATCGCTTGGCTTAAGGCGTTGCCCCTCAGCCCCACCGCCACCGCCGTCGGGCAACTAGCCGCTCCGGTGCTGATCCTCACGACGTTGCAGGCGATTATCGTCTCCACCGCCGCGTTCAAGGCGTCGTCGGTCCACCGGCCTGAGTTCCTGGCGGTCCTCTTGTTCCTGCTGCCGTTCAACCTCCTGATGACGGCGGTGGAAAACCTGCTGTTCCTGCTGTTCCCGAGCCGCACGATCGGAGCCGCGCCGGGCGACCTTGGACAGATGGGCCGGATGATCGTCTTTTTCCTGTTCAAGCTTCTGATTGTTCTTACCGCGTGCGGCATTTCCGCCGCGATCGGTTTTTCCGTAATGGCCTTCACTCATTCGCCCGCCGCCGGGGTTCTCGCCGCCGCCCTCGCGCTATACGCCCTCGCCGCGGCAAGCGTCCCTTGCGTCGGGCTGGCGTACCGGAAGTTTGACCCGAGCCTCGACACGCCAGCGTGAAGCCAGCCGGCGCTCCTGACCGTATCCTCGACTCGTACGGATCGTGATTAATCCTAAATAGGTGACCACGATTCTCGAACCCCTAATTGCCGGAGCGTATCGGTTTCCCGCAGTTTTTCGTGCTTTTAGGGATTTGAGAATCACGCACGGCTATTTAGCGCGAGGATTAATCACGATCCGTATACAGTTGCTTATCTGATAAACCGTCACGTGAATAATTTCTAAACACTTGCCCGCGCGGCCTGCAAGCGGTGGCAAAGAATAGAGACGGGGCGGCTGGCGGTCGTCGGGCGGACGCGTTATTTCGGCGTCACCAGCCAAGGGTCGATGCCGCGCCTGGCTTCCCCGGGCAGGACGGTCGTGACGTGGCCGTCGTGGTAGAGATAGTTAGAGCCAGTTTGTCCCCCGTGGCGGAACTGGTCGACGACGCGGTCGTAATCCCCATACTCCATGTAATAATCCCAGACGTTGTCGCGCTTCTCGCCGGCGACGACGATCTCCGACGCGCTGATGCCCTTGATCGCCCGGCCGGCCTTGATGCCTTTGTCGGCGAGATGGTTGTTCAGCACGTAAGAATGGGCCTGACGCGACTTCGAATCGTTGGGGCATTTCAGCACCGGCGGCGTGTACTTCGCAGGATCGAACTGCGGCTTACTCGCCACGTGCGTCGCGTACGCCGTCATGTCGTAGGTCGGCAGGTGTGGGACCGCGTCTACTTCGAACACCAGCGTCGGCCACCGCTCGTGGGGCGGGACGTTCAGCCCCAGCCCGATGACGCCAAACGCGTCGCGCTTGACCGGAAAAATCCACCCCTTGTTCACGTTCTCGTACGCCTTGAGCATCTGCCCGATCGTCCGCAGGTTGGATTGGCAGGCGACGACCCGCGCCTTCTGCCGCATCGCCACGCCGGCCGGGAGCAGAAGTGCGAGAAGGACGGCAATGATGCCGATTGCCAAAAGCAACTCGGGCAAGGAAAAAGCTTGAAGGCGAGCTTGAGTCGAGGTCGTTGCCATGCGGCTTGCGGCTATCGCCCGCCTTCGGGCGTGACGACCCATTTCTCCGTTTCGCGCGGCACCCGCGCGAAACCCAGCCCCGTCTGCCTGGACAAGTTGCGCAGGATCAGGTCTATCTTCGCGGCCTCGCGCGGCGGCGGCATCGGGTCGACGATGGCGGACCGGTACCACATGAACTGCAACTTCGTCTGGTTGGATACTGACGATTCGTTGACCACCCGCTTGTGGGTTAATTGTGACAACCGTTCCATGAAGTTGTTGAAGTTGTCCTCAACGTCGCAGTCGTTGATCTTACCATCGTCCAACATGTCGGAGTAGATCTGCACGGCCTCCGTGCTTTGGGCGAGCCCGGCGCCTCTGATCACGATCACGTCGGAGCTGATTCGCTTCCGCTCGATGCGGAGGGCCAGTCCAACCTCGTCCCGCAGCATCCCCTGAAGGGCGGCGACTCGGGCGGCGGGCGACGCCGTCTTGCGGACGGTCCAATCGCCTTCGATCAAGATTTGCAACACGTCCGGCGAACCGGCAAAACCCCAGCCCGGCTCGTCGACGACCATCGCCAGCACGGCACGCAAATCGGCCTGCGGGCAATATTGGAAGGCCCGGTACCGCAACGGGTCCGCCGCCCCCTCCACCCAGTCGAAAGCCGCGGCGGTTAACGCCACGTCTTTGATGTGGCCGGACAGCGACCGCGGCTCAATGATGAAGCGATTAACGTAATCCCTCCGGGCCGTTCCGAACGGCGGGGCAATGTGTTTGACGATCTGGCCGGGTTTGAGCCCGTGTGTCGCGATGAGGTCAGGGTCCGCGACCAATGATTCCGGCGACCCGTTTGGTGTAACGGTCACGCGATCCGGCGAGGCCGACGTGGAACGGTAAACGATCCCCCCGACAATAACGGCGATGACGACGACGATCGCCGCACTTCTCACCGTGGCGGTTTTTCCGACGCTCAGGGCG
>JBKJRK010000377.1:0-3628 GCA_046593135.1 Tepidisphaeraceae bacterium
TTCGCCCTTGCTTGCGAATTCAGGCGGAAGGGCGAACACAAGGTTCGCCCCTACGGCTTACTTAAAACAGTTCCATATGCGTCGCCGAGTCCAGGTCGCAGGCGTTTCCCTCGTCGGTGTCGATGTGAACTTCGAGCACGACTTTGGGATGAAAGCGAACGCGGACACGGTCGAACGCGACGCCGCACGGGCCGTCGATTTTCAGCTTCATGTAGTCGCCGTCGACGACTCCGTAATAGGCCATGTCGTCTTTCGACATGTGCACGTGTCGCTCGGCACGGATGACGCCTTGGTTGATGGTGATGGCGCCCTTGGGGCCCATGACCGTGCAGCCGGGCGTATCTTTGTGGTTGCCGCTGATGCGGAGCGGCAAATCGATGCCGAGGTAGATGCCGTCGGTATAGCTTAATTCAATTTGCGTATAGTCGCGGACCGGGCCGAGGATGCGGACGTTTGGGACGATGCGCTGACGGGGGCCGACGATCGTGACGAGCTGTTCGCTGGCGAACTCGCCCTGCTGGTAGAGGTCTTTGAGCTTGGTGAGCTTCGCGCCGGCGCCGAAGAGCACTTCGAGATCCGCCGGCGTGACGTGCATGTGCCGCGCCGACACGTTGACGACGAGCGGGTTCGGCGGCCCGCCGACTTTAGTCGGCGTGGACGTCCCGTACGCCCGCGAAGGCGGCGGGGTGATTTGCCCGCCGATGCGCTGGCGAAGCACCTCGCGAACCAACTGCTCGACTTCCGAGCGCTTCAATGGGGTTGACGTTGCAGCGACCATTTAAGACGAATCCTCGTTCCGCTAGATGGCGAAAGTATGCAGAACATTTCAAAAGTTGTCAAGAGTGTGCATAAATTGTGCATACTATGCCAGAGCTATCTCTTTTCCCTTGAACGTATTATCGCCAGGAAATGGTGAACTGCACTTCATCCGCGACGGCGAGGCCGGAGGCATTGACCTTGGGTTCAAACCACCAGTCGTAAACGGCGACCCGGGTAGGCTGATCGATCTCGTTGCTGCCACTTGATTTAGCGACTTCGACGCCGGTCACTTTCCCGGTTTCATCAATCTGGATGTTCAGAACGACGCGCGCTCGCTGGAGGGCGAGTAAGGCGACTTGCCCGCCGACAAGCAGTTTGGGCTTGCGGGTTTTCACTTTCCGTCCGAACCGGATTTCCAGCCGCCCGTCTCGGAATGTGGCGACGCCGAGGCGCGAGAAGGGATCTGATTCCGAATCGCTCATCCGAGCCGGGTCGGCGGCGGGTTGTTGCGATCCGCCGGTGGTCGTGCTGCCCGTCGGGGGTGTAAGCACTGTGGCCGGTTGGGGCGAAGCGGTGGCGACTTGAGCGGGGGGCGTGGGAGGTTGAGGTTGAGCCGCGGGGTCACCCGGGACTTGAATCGACAGAGCGATTTCTGCGGGGGGAAGCTCCGCAGGTGGCGAACTTGGCGCCGGCGAGATCAAATCCGGCATGACTATTTCCGCCGGCTTCGCAGGCCTTGGTGTCGCACGCGGAAGCTTCAATTCTAAATTAACGCCAAACGGCGTGCGAGACTGTGCCGGCGAGGCATCCGTCATCGCAGCCACCAGTGCCGCCGGCGCGCCGCCAGGCTGCCCGCGCCGCGAGCCCTCGCCATCGGCGCTGGCCGTCGCGGCGTCTTTGCCGGTCTTGCCCGCGCCGGACGGATCGAGACTCAGATACCCCTGGTCCGCGTCGGCTTCCGGGGCCGTCGCCTCAGCCGCGTCGGGCACGTCGTTGGACGCATACCCCTTGCCCGCCGCCTCTCCCATCTCGAATTCTTCCATCGGCGGGTTCAGCGGCTGCGGTTCCCGCTCGGGCACAGCGGTCCGCTCGTCCGCCGCCGCATCCATCATGTCCCGCGCGTACTCGTTGCCGGCATAATGCGGCAAAACGGTCAAGACCGCCGCGTGCAGCGTCAGCGACACACCGGCAGCGAGTGCGAAGCTGGAGTTCGGGCGTTTCATGAACAGCGGGGGTTTCTCAAGGGTTGCGCAACGGTTGCCGTGATTCCATTATAGCGCCAGGGACCACCAGGACACGTCGCGATGACCCCCCGGCATTATCGGCTCAAAATGTTGATTGATGAGAGCCAGACCCGGGGGCATGGGCAAATCACTCCGTCGCCGACGGCTCGTTGATTGGAGTTACGTTCGCACCGTGGGACCTCAGGAATTCGACGGCCTGCTCCACCGTCGTGGCCACGAAGTAAGCATCCCGTACCTTCGGCCGGATAAACTGCTGCTCAATGCCGTGCTCGATCATCGCCACGAACGGGTCGTAATACCCGGTGACATTCAAGACGACGATCGGTTTGTCGTGACACCCAAGCGCCCGGCCGACAAGGATTTCGAATAACTCCTCGAACGTCCCGATCCCACCGGGCAGGGCGATGAATGCGTCGCCGCGTTGTTCGAGCAATGCTTTCCGCTGACGCATGTCGGCCGTGACGATCAACTCGTCGCATGCCGCGTCACCGATGCCCTCGTCGAACATGCTCTGCGGCGTGACGCCAACGACCTTACCCCCACCTTCCCGCACCGCATTGGCGAGCGCGCCCATGCATCCGACGCAGTTGCCGCCGTAGACGAGCGCCCATCCCTGCGCCGCGATGGCCCGGCCGAGTTCCGCCGCGGCGAGGGGGTACTCGGGCGGGACGTAATTGCTGGAGGAGCAATAGACGGTGACGGCTTGGACCTGAGCCATGAGATCGATTTCAGTTGATGAGGCCAATCGCACGACGTAGACTCATTTCACAATTCACTGAGGCGTTATGACTGGCATCAAACAACAAATACGTGATGTCTTGGAGCAGTTCAGCGATTTGTAGTGATGACCGGGCCGGAATTCGTGAATGTGACTTGGGACCGACCGCCCATGCCGGAGGATACATATCCAGCGGCGAGGCCAGTAACCGGGCCGCCATTTTGCATTGCGGTGAATGTGACTTCGCCCTCGCCCTTGGGCAAGACGAGCAAGCGACGCTTTTCGCCCGGCTCGAGCCGCTTGAGTTCAGCTATCCCGCCGGTCGCATCAATTGTGATATCCATGATCGGCGCGCTCGTCTGGTTAACGAGTGTTACCGGGAAATAATTCGTGAGCGACAGACCCACGATCGCGCAGGTTGGTGCGACGAATACACTACTTACAAGTAGGATCGCGGCGCGAGCTGCACGCGGAAACCACGCCTTGTGTATGGCTGGCTCACATCGACGAATATTGTCACAGAAAGCGATAATGCAACCAATTCCTACGACGAAAAGTATTGTGCCGACCCCCAGAGTGATCAGGCCGAGGATGGGCAACCACTCCCAAAATGTCCACGCATACGCGGCGAGCGTGCCTACACCGACAACGAGCGGCGCTAGCCAGCAAATAAGGGCCGCGCGGTAGAGTCTAGTGTTAAGCCGGTCCGTATCCGGCAAGGAGTAGCTCAGCGGAAGTGCGGCGTCTCCTGCGTCAATCACTTCACATACCCCTTCGCCTTGAAGTGCTCAATCGCCTCCTCTGTGCTCTTGAATACCTTCGTCGCCGTTTCCGTGATGAACGGCGACGGCGTGCCGCGGCAGGCCCAGACGACGTAGACTTCTTTGCCGCCTTCGAAGGCGTGGTG
>JBKJRK010000011.1:0-4481 GCA_046593135.1 Tepidisphaeraceae bacterium
GCCTCTGCGCACCGTCATCGACCTGCCCCCACGGCGACAAACTTCGTTCCACTCTCGACCGCCTGCGGGCCTGCCTGCCCACTTCGTTTGAGCCGATGCGACGGCTCACCCTGCTCGATCGCGGCGGGCCGCTGCTGATTCGTCTTGCGGGCGGTCGTCTTGCTGACCCGTCGGAGCAGTTCCGGCTCGACTCGGGCGACGACGCCGACGCACCGCTAGGCCGCATCTGCGCACGTAGACCAACGACGGCAAAAGAATGGCACGAACACGGGGTCGAGCAAGAGCGCCGCGGTCGAGTGAACGACGCCGTCGCCAGCTATACGCGGGCGTTGCTGATCGGCGGGCCTGACGTGCAGATCACGTTTGACCTTGCGTACGCCTTCGCCGAACTCGGCCGCCTGGATTGTGCGATCGAACGCTACCGACAAGTCGTCGAGCTAGATCCCCGTCGGCAGGACGCGTGGGTCAATCTTGGCGACTTGCTGGTCGCGAGTGACCGTTGCGATCAGGCGGTCGACGCCTTACGCCGGGCGCTCGACCTCGACCCCGACGATGCCGCCGCTCACTACAACATGGCCGACGCCCTCGACCGCGCCGGCGACGCCGCAAACGCCGCCCTCCATTGGGAAGCATTCGTCCGCCTGGCCGGAGAATCGAGTGAGCAGTTGGATTACGCAAATCGTCGCTTGGTCTGCGAATAGGGCAAGTTTATCGCGGTCGAAGCGGCGGGCCGGCTGGACTGGCGCACGGCGGGCTCTCCCGCTACGGTTGCGGGTGAACTCACTCTGATGAAGAATTGCAGAATTCGCCTTACACTTATCACCCATGAACCGTCGCACCTTCATCAAATCGTCCGCGGCCGCTGGTTTTGCCTTTGCATCGGCTCCACTTATTCGCACCGTGCGCGGGGAAGCCGGTGCGAAAGAGGGCAATTACACCGTCGCGCTCATCGGCTCCGGCTGGTGGGGCATGAACATTCTGCGCGAGGCCATCGAGTCGAAACGGTGCCGCGTGGTGGCGCTGTGCGACGTCGATCCCAAGCACCTCGACGGCGTGGCCAAGCAGGTCAAACAAATGACGGGGGATGAGCCGAAGCGGTTTGAGGACTACCGCGAACTCATTGCGCAGACGAAGCCGCAGATCGTCATCAACGCGACGCCGGACCATTGGCACGCGCTGATCACCATCGCCGCGGTTCAATCCGGGGCGCACGTGTACGTCGAGAAGCCGATCAGCCACACGATTCACGAAGGCACGGCGATGGTGAAAGCGGCGCGCGACACCGACCGCGTCGTGCAGGTCGGCACGCACCGGAGGATGTCGCCGCACAACCTGTCGGGGATGGAATTCCTGAAAAGCGGCAAGGCGGGGAAAATCGGAATGGTCCGGGCGTTCGTCCATTACGGCGGCGGCGCGGGCGACCCGACCCCGGACTCGGAGGCTCCCAAAGGATTGAACTGGGACATGTGGTGCGGCCCCGCGCCGCTCCGGCCGTTCAACACGAAGATCCACCCCAAGGGTTTCCGCATGTTCCTCGACTACGCCAACGGCCAGCTCGGCGACTGGGGCATTCATTGGCTCGACCAGGTTTTGTGGTGGACCGACGAGAAGTACCCGAAAAAAATCAGCTCGACCGGCGGCCGGTACATTAAACGAGACAACACCGACGCGCCGGACTGTCAGGTGGCGACGTTCGAGTTCGAGAATTTCATCGCCCAGTGGGAGCACCGCCAGTTCGCGGAGAATAGCGCCGAAAAGCACAGCATCGGCTGCTACTTCTACGGCACCGAAGGCACATTCCACATGGGCTGGCTCGACGGCTGGACGTTCTACCCGGCCGATAAGAGCAAGCCGCCGGTCCACCAGGACGCAAAGCTCGGCGAGCCCGATCAGCAGAACATCAAGGAACTGTGGGCCGACTTCCTCACGAGCATCGAACAGAAAAAGCGTCCCGTATGCGACATCGAAATCGGTCACCGCTCGACCAACATGGCCCTGCTCGGCATGCTCTCGATGAAACTCGGGCGCAGCGTGCGGTGGGACGGCGTCAACGAGCAGATTCTCGACGACCCCGAGGCCAACACGCTGCTGAAGCGGGACTACCGGGGCCCGTGGAAATATCCGGAGGCGTAAACGCCCGCGCATTCGGCGGACGAAACTCCGTAGGGGCGAACCTTGTGTTCGCTCTGCGTTCCTGCGTCGAAAACGAGGGCGAACACAAGGTTCGCCCCTACGTTGAGATCCATCCGACTGATTTAAGCATATCTGCGAGCAGTTGCTGCACACTTACTTGGTCCGAAACTGTGCTTGTGCCGCGAAAAATGTACACTCGGTCGCCGTGCACGGTCAGCACGGCTTCTTCAACCCGTGACTGATCCCCTTCCTGCCACGTCGCCACCACCCGCCGTGCGTTGACGCCGGCGACTTTCATCGCAGCCGGTTCCTCGACCTTGACGCCCCTGTGCAATTTCTTCAAGTCATCGATGTATCCGTTCACGACCAGCCCAATCGGGATGAGTCCCGGCACGTGCGATGGAAGCTTCGGGATGTCGAGTGAAATCGATTGCCCGGACGAGCCGGGCTTCCAGTTCTTCGGAACGAGAAGCAGGATAAACTCATTGCTGTCAGTGGCCGACCATGCGGCGGGGTACACCAGCCGAATGCCGTGACGTGGATTGGAGAATTCGACCGATCCATTCGACGGCACGGAGGTGGGTTGACGGGTGCCGGCGGGCACCGCCGAGCCACAACCCGTAACTCCAATCAAGACAACCGCGAAGCAATGTTGCCATGTCATGGCCGGGTTCCTTATCAAAAAAATGAAACAAATTATGAACCTCACGACCCGCTGTGCATCCGCGGTCCCGGCGGTTGGCGTTGGATGATTTCGGCCTCGGCGTCGAGCATTTGGTCCCAGCGCCGGGCGACGAGTTTTTCCGGTTGGATTTGCTCGGCGAGTTGAATAAAGGTGCGGTAGTGGCCGTGCTCGCTGGCCCACAGGCCACGGTAGAGCTTAGCGAGTTCTTGATCGGCGATAGCGATGACGTTGCAGGCGACGGCAAGCAGTTGGAAACGCTCGCAGGAGCGGGCTTCGATCAAGGCCGAGATCATCAGGCGATCAACCAACTCGCCCGGGCCGGTCCCCATGCGGACGAGGTCGCGCAGCCGGCTGGCGTACTCGTTCCGATGCTGCCGGCTCAAGCGACCACCTCTTCGGGCAAGAATCCGCGTCACGACCGCCAGGTGTTCGACCTCGTCGCGCGCCACCGCAGTCATCGCCGTCACCCAGTTTTCGGGCGGGTTGGGCTCGGGGAAACGGTTAAGCAACTCCAACGCGTTGGTCGCGGCTTTCTTCTCGAGGTGGGCGTGGTCGTTGAGCAATTCCAACGGCGATCGCATCACGCTCAGCGCCCATCCCTCCGGGGTGGCGTGGCGAAGCGGCAAGTCGGCATCTTTCATGGCGGCTTGAGCGTATCCGTGGTTTTAGGACGGTGCCAGCCCGTTCCGCGGGAGCAATTCAAACCAATTATGTGCGAGGTCGCGTCAGTCTCGCCTGTCATACGGCGACAGGCGCGGTGGCGTCAGCTTGGAGGTGCCTTTCGATCAATCCAATCAGCTCGCGCGGATCGTACTCACCCTTGACGAGAAACTCTTTGACGTCGAGTCCTTGGGCACGGGACTGGCAACTGCGGTCCTTGACGCCGGTGAACATGACGACGGGAAGTTTTTTCCACTTCGGGAATCGCCGGATGCCGGCCAAGAACGTCAGGCCGTCTACTTCAGGCATCATTTGGTCGAGGAGGACAAGATCGACCGTGTTCTTTTTCAACAGGGCTAGCGCGCCGGCGCCGTTCATGGCCTGGATCGTTTCGTATCCGTTCTTTTCCAAGATACGTGACAACCCTTCACGGCTGGCAAGCATGTCGTCGACGATCAAAATCCTTCGCATGGTCCTCCGTTGTTTCAGGGTCGATGAAGTTAACTGCAAAGGCCGTTCCAGTGACTTGAACTACGGATATTCCGGTCACCTACGGCTCGCGTGATAGTCGAGGATACTATCCCATTTTGCCGAAAATCTGCAAACCGGGTAACATTTTCAAGGTGTTTTCCCGCCGGGGCCGGGGGTAGCGGGTGCCCGAGGAGGCGCGATGATCTATACGAAGCTTACGCGTGGCTGGGTGGCACAGCAGTACGACAGTGAGACCGGGGACTGCGTCCGTCAGGAGTTCGTCGCCGAGGAAGCCGAGGCCCAGCGCGTGGACGAAAGCGGTCAGCCGATCCCGGATGGCGAAGTGGAAGAACTGGAAAATACGGAGAAACACTGCCCGTTCGACATGGTCCAACCTTAGGCTGGGAAGGATGCACCTCCGGCCGGGGCATCGCTGCGGAGCGCCTGCGGATTGACTCCGTCTGTTCTAAAGATGAATCGTTATCCCGCCGGCATGGAAGGCATTCGTTCACGGCAGTCCAAGGCTTCCATG
>JBKJRK010000115.1:0-4869 GCA_046593135.1 Tepidisphaeraceae bacterium
GCCCCACCGCCGAGGCGATCTGGCCGCGCACGGCCTCAGGGCTCAACTTCATGCCCGACATCGCCACCATCTGCTCCAGGCGGGTGATGGCGTCGCGCGGGTTATTCGCGTGGACGGTCGTCATCGACCCTTCGTGGCCGGTGTTCATCGCCTGGAGCATGTCCAGCGCTTCGGCCCCGCGCACTTCGCCGATGATGATTCGGTCGGGGCGCATGCGCAGCGTGTTGCGGAGCAGCTCGCGCTGCGTGACCTCGCCCTTGCCTTCGATATTGGGCGGGCGGGTTTCCAGCCGGACGACGTGCGTCCGCTGAAGCTGGAGCTCGGCGGCGTCTTCGATCGTCACGACGCGCTCGTTGTCCGGGATCCATTTGCTCAGCACGTTGAGCAGCGTGGTTTTGCCCGAGCCCGTTCCGCCGGAGATGAGGATGTTGGTCCGGCACCGCACTGCGGCCTCCAGAAACATCGCCATCTCGGCCGCGAGAGTATTAATCTCAACGAGGGATTCGATCGAAAGCTGAACGGTCCCGAAGCGGCGGATGCTGAGGGCGGGGCCGTCGAGTGCGAGCGGGCGGACGACCGCGTTGACGCGCGACCCGTCGGCCAGGCGTGCGTCGAGCATCGGCGAGCCTTCGTCGACGCGCCGCCCCACTGAAGCCGCGATCCGCTGGATGACCTGCAAAAGCTGCTGCTCGTCGCGAAAGGCCACGGACGTGTGTTCGAGCCGGCCGGCCCGCTCGACGTACACCTGATTGACGCCGTTCACCAGCACGTCGCTGACGGTCGGGTCGCGAAGGAATTCCTCGATCGGCCCGAGGCCGAAGATCTCGTCCATCACTTCGCCGAGCAACTGCTGCTTCTCCGCCGCCGACAGGGGGCAACGCTGCTCGCCGAGCAGGACGTCGACGCGGCGGGAACACTCGGCGTGGAGCTGCTCGACCGGCATCCGGCGGGCCGCCATCAGGTCCATCTGCTCCAACAGGCGGCGGTGGACCGTCGCCTTAAGCTGCTGGGCGGCGCTCGACGAGGCGGCCGGGCTGTTGAGGAACCGGGAATTACTTCTGTCATTGGTGGGAGTCATGGGTGTCACCGTTTCGCGCCGTTGACCGGCGCAGTTTGTTTGAGGTGTAAGGCGGCCAGGCGGGCGGCGAGCTGCTGAATCTCCCGCCGGAGGTCGGACCGCGGCGCGACGTCGGCCAGAAGCTTGCCGAGATTGAGCGACTTGCCTGCCGCGGAATAATCGTCAGGGAGCGTGGCCAACTCGGAATGCCCCAACGCCTCGCGGGCCTCGGCGAGCGTGATCATCGCGGCGCGTTTGTTGTAACGTGTGACGACCGGCGTAATGCCGCCCGTGCGCCCGCCGGGCGTTCCCGTCGCCCCGCCGGGGGCGAGAGCGCTGAGCATACGGCGGGCGGTGCGGATGTCCTTGACAGTAAGTTGGAACAGCAAAAGCGTCGCGTCGCTCGCGCGGACTAGTTCCGTCGCCGCCGCCAGGCCGACGCGCGGCGCGTCGACTACGACCGCCGCGTACGCGCCGGCGCACGCCCCGACCGCCGCCGCCAACCGGGCCGGGTCGAGAGAGGCCGGCTCGCCGAGGCGCGCCTGGCTGGCGCTGACCAAGGCGTGGAGCCCGTCGCCGTAAGCCAGCGAGGACGTCTCGATCAGATTGCCGTCGAGCGGGCCGCTGCGGTCGAGCAGGTCGAGAATGCCGTACTCCCCGTCGACGCCGAGATAAGGCCCGACCGACCCGTACGACGTGTCAAGATCGACGATGAGGGTGCGGGCGGCCCGGTCGGCAGCCATCGAAAGTTGGAGCTCGTTGGCAAGATTGACCGCCAGAGTCGTTGCCCCGCATCCGCCCCCTGCCGAGAGGATAGTGAACACCGCCCCGTGGCGTTCGCTCGTCCCGTTGGGACAGATGCGGTGCAGGACGCCGGACAATTCGGACGCGATCGCGTCCTTCAGGAGGTAATGCCGGGCGCCGATCTGCATGGCTTCCAGCAGCCGCTGGTTGTCCATCGCGTTGGCGAGGACGACGAAACGAGTGTCGGTGAACCGGCGGACGAGAGAGTCGAGCGTTGCGAGCGTCCCGGGCGAGTCAATGTCGACCAGGGCGGCGGGTGCGCCGGATTGCTGGAGCCGGTCGGACAGCGCGCTGAAATCACGACAAACGTCTTCCGGGGCGAGCTTGCCGCCCGTCCCCAGCCCGGCGGCCACCGCGCTTGCGGTGGCCAGCTCGTTCGTCAGCAGTAGTACGCGTCGTGCAGCCATGTCCTTCGCTCTTCCTTGGTGTCGCCGAGACTATTGAGCCGGTGCGGGCTGTGGCGCCGGCTGGGTTGTCGGACCGGTGCCGGCGTCAGGAGAAACCAAGTCGGCGGCCTCGGGGATGGCTTTGGTATCGGCGGCTCCAACCGCGCCGCGCGACTCATAAGACGCCCACGCGCCGGGTCCGCGCAGCCGGTCCAGGCCCGATTTCTTCAGCCACTCCGCGTCCCGGGCCGCGATCCGCGGTGAACCCGCACCTTCGGTCCTCCCGAGGGCGTAGAGTTCCCAATCATTGGGCTCCACATAAAATTGCGACGGGACAGGCGGCCGCTCGGCGGCTGACGTCGGTTCAACCAGCGACGCCGTTACCAGCAGCACCAACTCCGTGTTGCCCTGCTTGTAGCGCACCGAGCGGAACAACGACCCCAGGACCGGCAAATCGCCGAGGCCCGGCACGCGCGAGCTGCGCGCCTGGGTGCTCTGGCTGATCAGCCCGGCCATGCCGAACGACTGGCCGCTCTTGAGCTCGACGGTCGTTTCGGCGCGTCGGGTCAGCAATCCGGGAATGCTGAAGCCCTGGAGCGTAATCGCCCCGGTGTTCGACAATTCGCTCACCTCCGGCGCGACGTGAAGGCGGATCGTCCCGTCACCGGTGACGGTGGGACGGAACTTCAGCTGTACGCCGAATTTCTTGTATTCGATGCTGAGCGACACGCCGGTGGTCGACGCGCCGGCGCCTTGCACGATCGGAATCGGAAACTCGCCGCCGGCAAGGAAGCTGGCTTCCTCGCCGCTGAGGGCGACAAGGTTCGGCTCGGCCAGCACGCGGAGGTATTGGTTCTCGGCCAGAGCCTGGACGAACACGGCGATATTGCTGTGCGTGAAAACGCCGAAGAGTGACGAGGACGGGTTGACCGGAAGCGGTGAGATTAGGCTGTCCGTTCCGATCGAAATCGGGTTGAGCGCACCGCCTACGTCGGGACCGATCTGCGATCCCCCGAGGAAATCATGCCCACCAAAAAACGAGTTGATGCCCAGGGCACGGATCGCAACGCGGTTGGCCTCGGCGACCATGACCTTGATCTGGACCTGCTGGACGCCGGGAATGGTCGTCATGTCGGCGTACTTCATGCCGGAAAGGTCCATGTACTTGCGCAGGCGGGTAACGTCGTCGACGTGGGGAAGCACGCCGGTGATGACCAACGTGTCGCGTGACTGATGGAGGGCGAGCTTGGAACCGGGGAAGAGCCCCTGCAATTCGCCCAAGACGCCCGTTCGGTCGGCAGATACCACGATCTCCAACTGCTCGGCCTGTCCCTGGGCGTCGAATACCACCAGGTCGGTCGTCCCCGGCGCCTTGCCGGCGATGAGGAGTTGAGTCGGCGAGAGGATCTGCACGTCGGCGATCTTGGGGTCGCTGATCGTGACGGTCTTGGCCGGCAAAGGAGATTTGATGAGCGACGAGCGGCCGATGCCGACGTTCAGCTTAGAACCGGGACGACTTGCGGGGCTCTCGGCGGCCGGGTTTGTATCCGCGGGCTTCTCGTCCGCGGCAAACGTTTGCGGCGCTGCTAGCACCCCGAGCGCAACGGCCACCGCCACCGCCACACACCCGAACCGCTTCGTTGAAACGCGTTGAAACATAATTGCCGCCTCTTTCCCGAGCCCGCTCAACATCACTTGCCGCCATGACCCCATGGTCCCGCTCCCACGACCGGCCGAGCCGGCGCCACGCAACAGTCACCGTGTGATGACCGGCGCCGACGGACCCGCTTCGAACGGGTCGCTTGTTTCGCCCGCGGGGCCCGCGGCAGTGTAGCCGGCGTCCGTGGTTCCGGGTTTATCAACCTCGAACGAGTAGGTTTGACTCTTGTCACCGCGGATAACCGTCGTTTCCCAGCGTGGGGAGGCGTCCGGCTTCGCGGCCGACGCCGGCTTCGGAGCCGCCGCGGCTCGCGCTTTAGCGCTGTCGGCGAGCGCCGTCATCAGCGCCTGCGACCACGTCGGCGACTGCCGTTCGGCCTCGTCCGCCGGGCCGCCGAGGATGCTGCGTAACGAGATCTGTTCCTGGTTTCCGCTGGTGGTGTCCAGTGGATTGCGAAGCGTCAATGACAACGCACCCTGTTCCATCGCGAGTTGAAGAGACTTCGCCTGCTTGGTGTCGACGAGCAGCGTGACGCGTCGCGTATTGTTGGGACGCATCGCCGCGTCCACGTCGCTTCCGACCTTGTCCGCGGCGGACGACACGACGGTCTGGCGCTCGATCGCCAGCACCTGCACGCGTTCGAGCAGCGTGGCCGTCACCGGGCCCCGCGGCGGCGTCCTGGACGAGCCGCGCATGGCGGCGGCAGACGTGTCTGCCTTGAGCGTCACCAAAACGTCGACGACGCTGCCGGGGTAAAGCAACCCTTCCAGTCCTGCGAAATCGGTTACGGAGATTCCCACCGCGCGCTTCCCCTTCGCCACTGCCGCCGCGACGCTCGCGTTGCTATCCGAAGCGAAGCACGACCGGGTAAACGCCTGTCCCTCCAAGAGGGAGACGGTCAACACGCGCCCCACGACTTGGACAGGGTCGGATATGGAATTCGGCGGCGCCTCGCTCTGCCG
>JBKJRK010000201.1:0-2609 GCA_046593135.1 Tepidisphaeraceae bacterium
CCGCAGGGATTGTCGTCCGCGATCTTCACCGGCGACGTCCGCGAGGCCGAGCTTTTCGTGTCGCCGGGCGGCTCGGATTGCGGCATCGCCAACGTCAACATCGGCACCAGCGGCGCCGAAATCGGCGGCGCCTTCGGCGGCGAAAAAACCACCGGGGGCGGCCGGGAGTCGGGCTCCGACGCGTGGAAAACCTACATGCGTCGAACCACCAACACGATCAACTATTCCAAGGATCTGCCCCTCTCGCAGGGCATCTCATTTGACGTTTAACACGGATAAAAAATTAACCCCCGCGCGTCACGTCTCAATTTTCCAGCCGGCAGGGCCGCTTCAGCGGCCCTGAACTCGCGCGAGGGTTAATTACGATCCGTTGAAACTCACACCGCTGACGTCTCGGCGATTCGCCAGATCGTAGAGAAAGTATCTTCCTTCGGCGTCTGAAAATACGGGTTTGCCGACCTGTGTAGGGTCGAGTGGGTGAACACTTACCACGTATCGGGCGCCGTAACGCGTTGCGACGGCTGCGAGGGACGCCGTGGAACGTCCCGCGTAATGGAGGCGGATTGCGTCGAGCGTGCGATAGAACGGCGTCGGAAGTTGTCGCAGATCATCCACCCCGAGCACGGCTTGGAGGCGGTTTCGCCACTCGACGAGCTCGCCGCTGAGTTGCGGGACGTTCTTGAAGTTAACGACGATCGCCCGCCGCGCGAGCAGCCGGAATGACTGCTCGTCCGGCGGCACGAGGAAGACCGCGTCATCCGGCGTATTCTGACGGGCCCACTCGCACACGGAAAGGTACGCCCGATCGTCCCCCCGAAAGCCCTCGTGCACGATGCCGAGTTTCGGCCAGCTCTGGATCAGGCTGATGACGACGCACACGCTGACGACCGTCCCGAGCAATAATCGCGCGCTCCCCAATACCCGCTGCCGAACAACGCCAATCATGGCGAACAACGCGAACAGCCAAAGCGGAAAAACATTGGCGGCCAAGAATGCCGGAGTGTCCCCCCGCACGCGACCGGACAATAATTCCACGACGATCAACCCGGTCACGCCGAGCAGCAGGCTGACGACCATCATCCGAAAAACGAACCGTCCGTATCGATGCCGCCACAGCAGCCACGCCGTCGCAACGCAACTCAGCAGTTTCGGATAAATGCTGAAGCGGTACAGGCTCATTTGGACCAGCGGCTCGCTGACGTACCAGATGCCCGCCCCGAACAGCGCGACGGCCAGCATGACGCAGAACAGCCCGAACGCAGTCGAAGCGCGTCGGAGTGGTGGCGTCGAGCGTTCGCGTGTCGCGAGGCGGTATGCGGGCGCCGCCACGGCGAGCGGTAGAAGAAAGGTGAGCCACAATCCAGCAGGCCAGCTCGAAGGGTCGTAGTGGTGCGGATGGCGCAGGCGTGCGTACAAGTCGACGAAGTCCTGGAGTGGGAGAGACGCCGTCTTATTCAACACCGATTTTGCCGCCGGTCCGATGGCCGGGAGTGAGAGGGCCAGGAGCAAGCCGGTCCCGATTCCCCAGGCGCGATCAATCCTCACGGCTCCGACTTCCCGCACAGGCGAAGCGGGCGAAGGGCCTCCGCGAGTAATTTCCACAACTGTTAAGCCGAACCACAGGCCAATGCCGGCCAGCGCGTGGTTGAGGTGGAACAACCCGGCGATTCCGAATGCGAGCCCCGCCCAGCCGCTGCGCCCGCGGATCCAGAGGTAAAGGCCCCAGAGCATCGCAACGTTTGCGACATTGCTCGGGAGGAAAGCGCTATTCTGGAGAAAGTGGTAAACGCCCAGCCCCGTGCCCGCCGCCATCAGGTGGTAGAGGATGACCGAGACGATGTACGTCGTATCGTCGCCGCCGAGCGTGAGGGTCAGCCGCCGCCAGGCGACGTGCATGAGCACGGCGAGGGTGACGTATCCGGCGAGAAAGGCCGGCTCGATCAGGTTGATCCGCATCAGCCACGCCGACAGCCGGGTGAAGACGAAGTGGTATTGGAGCGTGGATTGCGTCCACCAGTCGTTGGCGAGCAACCTCGGGTCGTTCTGCCGCAACGCGTCGACGAGATAGACGGCGTGGTTCGATTCGCCGAACTGATAGCCCGCCAACGCCAGCGTCATTGCGACGCCGAGGGTTAAGCAAAGGGGTGAAGCCGGCGCCCGGTCTTTCACTGGTGACTTCTTCTCCGGATCCTGGAACATGGGTGCGGTCCCGCCTCATTCTCAATGCGGAACACGAATTGACACGAATCCCACGAATGTTCGCGAAAGAATGACCTTCCCCCAGCCCAGTAGGCGCGGCCGGCTCGTTAGTTCACGCTCGCCACGAAGGTTTCGGGGCTGACGAAGCCTACCGCCGAGTGACGTCGTTGGCGATTGTAGTACACCTCGATGTATTCAAAGATCATCCGCTTCGCCAGGCCGCGGCTGGCGAAGCGGCCTTGGGGCTGTTGGTAGAGCAACTCCCGTTTGAACGTTCCCCAAAAGCTCTCCATCGCCGCGTTGTCGTAGCAGTCGCCCACGCGGCTCATGCCGGCGGTCACGCCGTATTCGTCGAGCCGGTCGCGGTAGGCGTCGCAGGCGTACTGCACGCCGCGGTCGCTGTGGTGGAT
>JBKJRK010000231.1:0-3697 GCA_046593135.1 Tepidisphaeraceae bacterium
CCGGGTGCGACATGCCCCCCACCTGCTCCCGCGAAAACTCCCCGTTCTGCCGCCCCGCCATCGCCTCCACGAACTGCGGTTCGAGCGGCCCGTAGGTGGCCGGTTCGCCGTTCACGCGAAGTTGTTTGTCGTCCATGGCGAGCGTATCACCCGGAAGGCCGACGACCCGCTTCACGAGCCGCGTCCCGTCCGTCGGCGAATAAAACACGACGACGTCACCCCTGTTTGGCTGCGCCCACTCGGCGAGGTGCCACGTGGTGAACGGCACCTTGAGGTCGTACGCCAGCTTATTCACAAAAATCCGGTCGCCTTCAATGATGCTCGGGTTCATCGACCCCGTAGGCACGTCGTTCCAGTCCGCAATGGTTGAGCGAAACGTGCAGAGGATCAAAACGACAAACACAAAGGGCTTGACGTGCTGATGAAGGAATCGCGAGAACTTGCTTTGCGACTTCTGCGGGGCATTTTCCATGAACGGTTCTCCGAGAATCAAAGACGGCTGGAATTATACCCGGTATCACGAGGCTTCGCCGAAAAGCGATACGAAAGCCGTCTTGCTGACCCTTATTTATTAAGCCAAACCCAGCACACGGGCTGAACGCTCCCAGTAAGCGTCATCGAAGCCGAGTCGTGATTTGATCAGAACGTCCCGTTTCATCCAGTTCCGTTCTCGCATCAGCCGGAATGAATCACGAATCCCGAATTCCATCACCGGCGGCAGTGAGATGATCGGCCAGTCGCTGCCGTGCAACAGCTTCTCCCGGACGACCCGGTCCGCCAGGATTTTTTTGTACGCGTACGACCGCGTCGGGAGAGACAGCGCGGAGGTGTCGCCGTAGAAATGTTCGTGCCGGCGGGCCATGTCCATGAACGCGGGCAGGTGGTCGGTTTCGCTCGGCACGGAGCGCGTGCCGCAGTGCGCCGCGATGACGGTGACGCCACGCCGCAGCGCCGGCTCGAGCAGTCGCGGGTCGGCAACGGACGTGTCCAGATTGGGCAAGGATTTCTCGCCGCCGGTGTGGCTGAGCAGCGGCAACTTGTAATGGGCGAGGGCTTCATAAAATGCAATGCAGCGGTCGTCGGCAGGGTTCATGTTCTGCGTAATCGGGAGCCACTTCATGAGCACCGCGCCGGCCCGCACACATCGTTCCAGTTCGACGACGGCGTCTTTGCGGTAAGGGTGAACCGACGCCCCGAAGAGAATTTTCGGATGCCGGCCGGCGAGTTCGATCACGTAGTCGTTCGTGACGTACAGGTGTGTGTTCACTTCATCGAGCCGGCCGTCGGGGGTATGCGGGGCGTCAAATGCCAACACCACCGCGGCGTCTATTTTTGTGTTCTGGTCGATCGTCTCGACCAGCTTCGCCTCCAACTGCCGTTCCGTCGCTTCGTCATTTCCCTTGATCCCGAGCCGCCACCGCATGAATCGAAACGCCGGGCTCTTTTGCAGCCGATCCGACATGCTCCCGTGACCGGGCACGGTCGCGCAGATATGAACGTGGCAATCGACGACCATCCCAACTCCGTTAAACCCAGCCTGTCCGCTACTTCACTGCGAGCTCGCGGTACTTCTCGTACGAGTCCTCCCATCTCTTGTCGGGCTTGGGCTCGTAGCGTTTCACGTCGAAACTGTTGCGGACAATCGCGCGCGCTTCGGCAAGGTTTTGGACGTCGCCGGTGGCCATGGCCTGAACGAGAAGGTTTCCGGCGGCGGTGGCTTCAACGGGGCCGGCCAGAACGGGGCGCCGGCAGGCGTCGGCGGTCATTTGGTTGAGCAGCTCGTTCTGGCACCCGCCGCCGACAATGTGGATGGCGCCGATCTTCCGGCCCAGAACGTCTTCCAGCCCTTCGAGTGTTCTTCGATACGTCAGCGCGAGGCTTTCGAGGCACGTGCGGACGTAGTCGCCGCGGGTGTTCGGCGTGCGCTGGCGGGTGTCCTTGCAGAACTGGTCAATCTTGGCCGGCATGTCGCCGGGCGAGAGGAATGGCTTGTGGTCGGGGTCGATCACCGCACCGAACCCCTTCGACCGTGCCGCCATCTGTGTCAGCTCGGAGTAGCTGTGCTCGTGGCCTTCACGTGTGAAGTGCCGGCGGCATTCCTGAACGAGCCACAGGCCCATGATGTTTTTCAGGAACCGGATCGTCCCGCCGACGCCGCCTTCGTTGGTGTAATTGTAGGCGAGCGATTTCTCGTTGATGATCGGCTCGGCAATTTCGACGCCCATCAACGACCACGTTCCGGAGCTGATGTAGCACCAGCCGTCTCCCGCCGCCGGGTCCACCGGCACCGCCGCCACTGCCGCCGCCGTGTCGTGGCACGCCGTGGCGATGACGGGGACGCGCCCGATGTTGCACTCCTCGGCGACGTGCCGCACAACCGGGCCGATGGTTGTGCCGGACGGGACGATCTCTGGCAGGAGACGCGTCGGGAGGTCCAGCGCCTTCAGGACGTCCGTCGCCCAGGTCTTCTTGCGCGGGTCGTACATCTGACTCGTCGTGGCAATCGAAAATTCCGCCTTCCGCACGCCGGTGAGCAGGTAATTAAACAGGTCCGGCATGAACAGCAGTGTTTCAGCCGCCTCCAGCAGCCGGGGCGTGTACTCGCGCATAGCGAGAACTTGATACAACGAATTGAGCTCCATGAACTGAACGCCCGTCGCGTCGAAAATGCGCTCCTTCGGCACCTTGGCAAAGGCCTTCTCGAACATGCCGTCGGTGCGTGAATCGCGGTAGTGGACGGGATTCCCGAGCACGTCGCCGTCGGCACCGATCAGGCCAAAGTCGACGCCCCAAGTGTCGATGCCGATCCCGTGCAGGGTGGGGCGGCGTTGCTCCTCGTCGCGCGAATCGGCGGCGGCGGCCTTGCGGATGCCGGTCTTGATCTCCTCCCACTGGGCCATCAGGTTCCAGCAGAGGTGGCCGCGCATGCGCCCGGTGGGGTTGGCGAAGCGGTGCTTCTCTTCCAGCGTGAGTTTTCCGTCTTTCAGCGTGCCGAGCACCGACCGGCCGCTCTCGGCGCCCAGGTCCAGCGCCACAAAATTCTTTCCCGCCATAGCCTCTCCACATTCAAAAGTTCGCGGCGTATGGTAGCAGGAGGGGCAACGTTGCTAAACTCTCTTGCGTGAATCGAACCCGAATCAAAGTCTGCGGCGTGTGCCGTCCCGAAGACGCCCTGCTCGCCGCCCGCGCCGGCGCCGACGCCGTCGGCATGGTTTTTCACCCGCAATCGCCACGCAACGTCTCGCTCGGCAGGGCGCAAGAAATCCTGGCGGCACTCCCCCCGTTCGTTACCGCGGTCGGGCTGTTCGTGGACGCCACGAATGAGACGATCCTCGACACCGCACACCAGTTGGGCCTGCGACACGTGCAACTTCACGGGCAGGAACAGCCCGAGCAAATTCGCGCGTTGCAACCGCTGACGGTCATCAAGGCGGTCCGCGTCGAACGCGACCGATTTGTCGAGACGCTCGACGGCTGGCGCGCCGCCATCCGCTCATTCGGCCTCTTTAACCTCACCGGCTTCGTCCTCGAAACCGCCAACACCGCGCAGCCCGGCGGCACGGGCGTCGCCAACGACTGGGACGCCGTGCGCGACGCCCGACGAGCCGGCGCGTTCAAGAATCTCCCCGCCGTCATCGCCGCCGGCGGGCTGAAACCGGCGACGGTCGCCGACGTCGTCCGGACCGTCCGGCCGTTC
>JBKJRK010000234.1:0-3423 GCA_046593135.1 Tepidisphaeraceae bacterium
GTTCCCGCTTCCGCCGTGTGCCGCGCGATGTTGGGCGTTTAGTTGCCCCCACCGCCGCACGCATTCGGCCCACTCGCCGGGAAGCTCGGAGATGACATTAAGCCGCGCCCGAACGTCTTCACTCCGCTTCGTGTCGTGCGTCGACAGCGTTGACATCGCATACGGCCACTTTGCCTGACGGTCGAGAAGGTATGCGTGAAGTTTTTCCGGCGTGACGCCGAACCGCGACGGCTCGCCGCCGACTTCGTTGAGGCTGACGAAGCGGTTGTATATATAAAAGGCCGTGTCTTCGACGCCCTTGGCGGTCGTCGGCGCAGCGAGTTGCTGAAATTTCCCGGCGAAGACCAGCCAGTCGGCATCGACGCTTCTTGTTCCCTCTCCCTCTGGGAGAGGGTTAGGGTGAGGGGGCGTGGCAGGCGAAACGCGCGACTTCACGTCCGACGCCGCCCTCACCCCGACCCTCTCCCAGAGGGAGAGGGAGGAAGAGGCAGCTTGTTGGAGAACAGCTTCACCGATGAATCGGAAAATCTTCGGGCCGATCGTCGGATTCAGCGCGACGGCGCGCTCGATAGCCAATTCAATGTGGGCATGGTCTGAAGACCGAACGCCACGTTCGGTAACGTAGGACCTGTAGACGGGAAAGCAGGCGATAACTTCCCGTAGCGCGTTACGCAGGCTGGCGTGCGTGAAATCCCGGAAGCGCCAGTCCCGCTGGGCGAGTTGATCCAACCGGTGAGTCAACATCTGAAGCTCGCTGGCGAAAGAGATTTCCAAGACGAGTTTCTTTTTCTCGTAGACGAGGTCGTCGAACGGCGTCGTGTCGCCAGTCCATTGCTGGTAGAGCGTGGTGAACGCGTTTTCCGAATTGGCGTCGACGAACAATCCGTTCGCCATGTTGAGAAAGTCGTACCCGCTCGTTCCTTGAACCGGCCATTCATTCGGAAGCGGCTCATCAAGGCCGAGGATTTTTTCGACCACAACGTACAAATCCGGGCACCGCTCGCGCAAGCGCTGGAAGTATTGCTCGGGGTCGAGCAGGCCGTCCGGGTGGTCGATGCGCAGGCCGGCGACCTTGCCTTCGTCAATCAGCTTGAACGTGAACGCGTGCGTGGCTTCGAAGACTTCCTGCCGTTCCGTGCCGAGCGCAGCCAGGTCGTTGATGTCGAAGAACCGGCGGTAGTTGATCTCGTCGGATGCGTTGCGCCAGTAGGCGAGCCGGTAGTGTTGTCGTTGGAGAAGTTCGTCGAGACGCCCGGCGTTGCCGTTGAGTGCGTCGAGTTCATCCCGCTTCAGATTTTCGATGCTCGATGGCGTCAGCGGAAACCGCCGGTCGTAGTAGCACACCCGGAATTTATCGTCTTCGTGAACAACCTTCAGTTCGCCCTTTTCCAGCACGTCGCCGTAATGCCCGCCGAGCACAGGCAGCAGGAGCTTGTCATACAACTCCGGCCGCGGCGAGCCGCGCCAGGCGATGTCGAAGTATTTCGCGTACGGCGACGCCGGACCGTGTTCGAGCACGTCGTTCCACCACTTGTTGTCGTTGGTGGCGACGCCGACGTGGTTGGGGACGGTGTCGAGAATGTGGCTCATCCCGACTTTCGCCATCGCGCCGATCCAGGCGTTGTAGTCGGATTCGGTGCCGAGCTCGGGGTTGAGCGAGCAGGGGTCGATGACGTCGTAGCCGTGCGCGCTGCCGGGGCGGGCTTTCATGTACGGCGAGGCGTAGCAGTGCGTGACGCCCAGCGCGTCGAGGTACGGAACGATCGCCGTCGCGTCGCGGAAGGTGAAGCCGGCGTGAAACTGCAGGCGGTAAGTGGATTCCAGAAACGGCATGAAATTCAAATCGCAAATCAATGTTCGCGTTTCAAGTCTTTGTTTTGCAATTCGACACGGGTCTTACGGCGCCGGCGGCAGATCGCCTGGCGCGGGGCGGAATGACCGGGCGGCTTCTTTGCGCAACATTTCGGTTTGCGTGCTCGTCAGTTCCTGACCGGCCTGCTCGGGACGCACGGTGCGGAGCAGCGCGAGCGAGCGGCCGTAAAGCGGAAACTGCTCTCGCTCCGGGCGCACGCGCACCGGCAGCGGTCGGTCCGGCTCGGCGGTGTCGACGAGCGTCTGCCAGACGTCGCCGCCGGCGGTGTCGGGAAGGCTGAAGGGAATTTCTTCCCAATGGGCGTTGAGCAGCAAGAGGAGCGTGTCGCCTTTGATCGGCTCGCCGCGCTCGTCGACCTCGCTGATCATGTCGCCCGCCAGTCGAACGCCGAGGCACTGCAACCATCCCGAGTCCCACGCCGCGTCGCTCATCTCGTTACCGCTGGGCTCGAAGAACGAGATGTCCTTGATGCCCGACCCGCGAATCGCCCGTCCGATGAAAAATTTCCGCCGCTGAAGGACCGGCTGCTCTTTCCAGATCCTGGCGCATGTCTGGACGAACTCGAAGAATTTTTTCTTGCGGTCGTCAAGGTTCCAGTTCAGCCAGGTGAGCGCGTTGTCGTGGCAGTAGGTATTGTTGTTGCCGTTTTTCGTGTGCGAAAGCTCGTCTCCGGCGAAGATCATCGGTACGCCTTCGGAGAATAGCATCGTCGCGATAAGGTTACGCTTCTGCCGTTCGCGGAGTGCGACGACGGCGGGGTCGCCGGTCGGGCCTTCGGCGCCGCAGTTCCAACTGATGTTGTCGTCGGACCCGTCGCGGTTGTCTTCGCCGTTGGCTTCGTTGTGCTTGTGGTCGTAGCTGACGAGGTCTTGAAGGCAAAAACCGTCGTGCGCGATAATGAAGTTGATGCTCGCGTACGGCTTGCGCCCGTTGGCCTCGTAGAGGTCGCTGCTGCCGGCGAGGCGCGAGGCCAGTTGCCCGAGCGTTCCGCCCTGCTCGCCTTTCCAGTATTTGCGGACGGTGTCGCGGTACATGCCGTTCCACTCGGTCCACAGAACCGGGAAGTTGCCCACCTGGTACCCGCCGGGCCCGACGTCCCACGGCTCGGCGATCAGTTTCACCTGCGACAGAATGGGGTCCTGGTGAATGATGTCGAAAAACGCGCCGAGTCGATCGACTTCGTGCAGCTCGCGCGCCAGCGTAGAGGCAAGGTCGAAGCGGAAACCGTCGACGTGCATTTCCGTCACCCAATACCGCAGGCTGTCCATGATGAGCTGGAGCACGCGCGGGTGGGTCATGTTCAGCGTGTTGCCGCAGCCGGTGAAGTCGGTGTAGTAGCGTTTGTCTTCGGGGGTGAGGCGGTAGTAAGCGGCGTTATCGACGCCGCGCCAGGAGAGGGTGGGGCCGAGCTGGTTGCCTTCACAGGTGTGGTTATAGACGACGTCGAGGATCACCTCGATGCCCGCCGCATGGAGCGAGCGGACCATCGACTTGAATTCCTGTACGCTCTTGCGCGGCGAGGCCTTGGACGCATAGCCAACGTGCGGGGC
>JBKJRK010000265.1:0-4350 GCA_046593135.1 Tepidisphaeraceae bacterium
GAAACGACGATGACGAACCTTCATCTCTACGCGCGGAGCTTGACGCAGCAACCCGATCCGGCCGTGGCGCCGCTGCTCACCGTGTTGGTCAGGGCGTATCGCTATCACCGTCGCATCCTTCGCGCGTTGAGATCTCACGATGCTCCGGCGGCCCGTCGGTGGATGCGCAGGCACATCCGCGACGGCAAAAATCGCTTCCTCAAGCAGCACGAGAGCAAGACCAGCCAGACATGGCCCGTGTCGGTCATCCAAGCGCTCGATCGAGGGCAAGTGACGTGAAGGCCTCTCTCGTGCCGAACAGCGGCGCCGACAAGAGTTTTGACGACCGATTGCGAAGCGTTTGCAAACGTCGGGCGGCGCATGGGAGGCCAAAGCAATGAGAGTTCGCGTTCGCATCGCGCGACGGGTGAAACACAAAAACCGCAGCAGATCAACAAAAGAAAGGAGGGACACGGCAGCTTGGCTGACAATCAGCCAACAATGATTAGAACGTTGTCATTTCCCAACTTCGCAGTTTCATTTCTTTGTCGACATATTTCTCATTTCCCTATTGTTCGGGCGTTTCGCCCGAGGAGTTCAGAATGCGAAAAGCGTTATTCTCGATAGTTACTTTGGCCGCTATTATGACGTTCGCGTCGAGTTCATCAGCAGGAACGTGGTTTACCAAGACGGTGAATGCCGGCGCCACCGACGTTTGGATAACCTCCGCGCCGGATTCTTTCGTGATCGGCAATCTATTCTATAACGCTCAATACCCGGAGCATTTTACCTACAACACGGATGATCAATATGGCGACTTCAGGTGGGGCCATGCCCGGGGCAGCGCGGATAAATGCGGGTGGGTTAATATCACTAAATTTTATCAAAACGGCAATTTATCCAGCGGGTGCGAATCCAAAAGGTACCTTAAGAGCACCGCCCTCGGAGAGGCTTCGCGGATTTTTCTCCGGCAATACTATGCCAAGGCGGTGAACGACTATGTGCCCGCAGGAGGCGCGTGGCCCTTCTTTATAAACACCTCCACCGGCACCCCCGTATATGTTCAACAATCCTGGTACATTTATGGCAATGTCGGCTCAGACGGTTGGCCCACGGGTCCGATTGTGGGCGCCGCTTACGCGAACACCTATGGCTTCCTGTGGCGCTGGGTCAATGATTCCGGCAATAGCGTCCTGGGCAAAGAAGCGGGAGGTAACTGGGGCTTCCTTCCCCGTTTTTGCCTGCAGGATCTATTGAAGTATGCGGACTACAGAGACGACTACCAAACTTGGCGTGCCGATTGGCAGGCGGGCGGCTGAGTTTTACGCGAATTCTGTTATGGGGGTAAGTGGGCAGCCGATTTACCCCAATTTTTAGGTGTTTTCGTTTCATTCCTTGGGACGGCATGAACGGGGGCCGCAGTCATTAATCGACTGCGGCCCTGTTTCGTGTTTCGGCATGTTGAAATGACCGGCAAAGAAAGGCTTTCCGATCTGACATGAATTTTACCTTGCGGTGCTTATTACACCGGCGTGACGTAGCTTGCCTGGTAAAGGCGGCGGTAGGCGGCCAGTGTTGTGCAAGACGCGGTGGGAACTTCGTAGCATGCTAAGAGCACCCTGCGGCACTTCGCAACTCGTGCGGTGGCGCTGACGTGGGCGTTCCAATTACGGAACAAACGCCATGTCCACGACCACCGGCCGGTGGTCCGAGCCGCGGCCGACGCCGGGTTCACATTTCGTGGCGGTGAGGTGGGGGCTGAGGTAGACGTGGTCGATCCGCACGCCGGGCATGAGGTAACGGAAAACGGAGTTCACGGGCCACGTCGTGCCGCGGCCGAAGCCGGCGAGTTCATGCGCCTCGCGCACGCCGGCGCGCTTCAATGTTGTGTGCTGCGGCGCGGTTTCGGGGAAGTTGAAATCGCCGCAGACGACATACGGGAGTTGCTCTTTCTTCAGCGTCTCGACGAGGTCGGCGAATTGCAGCCGGTGTTCGCTGTTGTAAAGCAGGGTCCGCGGCGGGAGCAGGTGGACGTTGTACAACGCGAACCGTTTGCCGCCGAGGTCGATTTCCGCCCGCATTTGCTCGACGCCCGCCCGGCCGAGCGGGTAGCGCTGGTCGACGTCGCCGGCGAAGGGCGTGCGCGAGTAAAGGGCGATGCCGAAAGAGTCGTCCCGCATCACCACGCTGTTGTACGGGTAGTCGGCCGCGAGGGCTTTTTGGAATGCCTCGTGCCACTCGGCCGTGTATTCCTGAAGCATGAGCACGTCGGGCCTGGCGGCAATTACTTCGCCAATGATGCCGTCGGTGTCGGCGTTTACCATCAGCAGGTTGGCGGTCATGAATCGCACGTGTGGGGGCGCCGCCGCTTCGACGCCGCGCGGGACGAATTGCAGCGCGGCGGGCACGATCGTGAACAGCATCGGCGGCAGCGCCGCCAGCGCCAGCCGCCATCGGCGTTGCCATGCCGCCGCGATAACCACGGTCAGCAGCACCAGACCGCCGTGAAATTGCAGCACGCGAACGATAAACGCCGCCCACGCCGCCAGCGCATACCCCGGCGATTCGTTCCGCCAGTCCTGCGGCCACAGGTAGGCAAACGCCAGCATCGGATACGCGACGATCGCCGCCAGCCACGCCTCGTGCCGCAACATCTCCTTTCGCCGCTGCCAACTTGGCCAAAGGATGCGGCGAAGCCGCGAGTCGCCCGCGGTTGATATTGCTGCTTTGGTGTTTGCTTCAAGCATGTGCGGATTCCGCCGGTTCCTACGTATCGAACGCTGTCATAAAGATGACGGGCTCGATCTTCATCCCTTTCACGCAGCGCTGTTCGGTCTACGGCTTGGAGGATGCCGCGGAACCCGGCTACACTCCCGGCCATGTCCCTCTACACCGTCGAAACCTACGGCCGGCTCCAGCCGCACCTGGGCCAGGAATGGCTTTTGACCAACGGGCTCGGCGGGTTCGCGATGGGCACAGTCGTCGGCTGCAACACCCGGCGGTATCACGGCCTGCTCTGCGCCGCGACGCTGCCGCCGGTAGGGCGCACGACGGCCCTCAACCGCATCGGCGAAATCCTCTGCCTCGACGGCGCCGACATCGAAGAGCCCGGCGCCAAGCTCTACGAACTGTCGGTCAATCAGTTCCGCGACCGCTTTCACCCCCACGGCGAGCAGTACCTCCGCCGGTTCGATCTCGACGACAGCGCGCGGTGGGAATACGAAGTCGAAGGGGTCCACATCCGCAAGGAAGTCCAGATCCTGTGGATGAGGAATGTGGCGGCCGTCCGGTACACGATCGAGCCGGCGGGCGGCCGGCGGGCGCAGCTTTCTCTCCTGCCGTTTGTCAGCCTGCGGGATTTCCATTCCGAGCGCCACGCCGACGGCGCACACTTCGACCTCCGCACCGGCCGTCGCGCGTGCGCCGTGGCCACCGGCGACCTCGACCTGCACCTCTGGTCCGACGCGGGGAGCGTCGTTCAGCGGGGCGACTGGTGGTACGGACACGTGTATTCCGTGGAAACCATGCGCGGGCTGGGGGATCACGAAGACCTGTTCAATCCGGCCCGATTCACGATCGAATGTGACAAGCCGACGTCGATCACGCTCTGGGCCGAGTTGGGCCCGCGCCGGACGTTTTCTGACAGCAGCACGGAAACCCCTTACGACTTTGACGGAGAGCTGAAACGCCGCCGGTCATTGGTCGAGTCGTTTTGCCGTCTTGCTCCCTCTTCCGGTACGCCGGGAGAGGGTAGGGGTGAGGGTCCTTTGACATTGGAAATCTCAGACACTCACCCTAACCCTCTCCCGGCGTATCGGGAGAGGGAGCAAAAGGAAATGTCGCTCACCCTGCAGCGCCTCGCCCGAGCGGCGAATGATTTCGTTGTGTACCGCAAGTCGCCGGACGGGACCGACGGCAGCACGGTAATCGCCGGGTATCCGTGGTTCGCCGACTGGGGGCGCGACACGATGATTTCGCTGCCGGGATTGTTTCTCGTCACGGGACGGTTTGCCCAGGCGCGGCAGGTTTTGAGCGTGTTTGCGAGCTACGTCAGCGAAGGGATGATCCCCAACCGATTCGACGACTACACGAACGAGCCGGAATACAACACCGTCGACGCGAGCCTGTGGTTCGTACACGCCGTCCACGAATACGCGCGACAGAGCAAGGACACGAAGACGTTCAAAGACGTCTTGCTCCCCGCCTGCCGGAAGATCATCGAGGGGTATTGCAACGGCACGCGCTACAACATCAAGATGGACTCCGTCGACGGATTGGTCTCGCAGGGAGACGCCAACACGCAGCTCACGTGGATGGACGCCAAGTGCGACGGCGTTGCGTTTACGCCGCGGCAGGGGAAGGCGGTGGAGA
>JBKJRK010000301.1:0-4166 GCA_046593135.1 Tepidisphaeraceae bacterium
CTCATGAACACAACCGCCAACGCCGTCACCCGGCCGCTCGGGCTGGGACGCGTCGAAGATTTCGAGAACCAGCAGGTCACGCTTGACGAGCTTCGGCTCATCGCCAACCAGGCCGCCGCCGACGGTGTCGTAACGACGCGCGAGCGGACGATGGTGCTGAACACACTCGCGATGGGGCTGCGTTCGGCGCGGCAGATCATGGTCCCGCGGGTGAAGGTCGCGTTTTTCGACGTCCGCCGGTCGATGGACGACAACCTTGAGGTGAGCAATCAGTACCTTTTCAGCCGCCTCCCGCTTTGCGACGGGGGGTTGGATCGAGTGATGGGGGTGGTCCGCACCAACGAGTTCCTCGCCGCCCATTACGCCGGCGGCGACAGCTCCGTGCTGCCGCTGCTGGCCGGGCCGCCGGTGTTTGTGCCGGAATCGGTGACGCTCGACCGCCTGTTGGAAGTGTTTCATGACCGCAAGACACAACTCGCGTTTCTTGTCGACGAGTACGGCGGCGTCGAAGGGATCGTTACCCTGCAAGACGTGGTGGACGAGCTTCTCGGCGAAACCGCCGTGCCAGGCGTTTCTGCCCACGGACCCTCGGCGCCGGCCGAGTCTCCACAGGGGCACGGGACTTCGGCGCCGCCCGGCGGCGAATTCACCGTCGCGGGCGACACGACCATCCGCGAACTCGCCCACCGCCTCGGCCGAGAGGGTTGGGGTGCCGGCACGCCCGCCGTCACCGTCGGCGGTCTGCTCACCGCCCACTTCAACCGAGTTCCCCGCCCCGGCGATCAAGCCGTCATCGAAGGCGTCTCCCTCCACGTTCTGGCCGCGGACCGCCGGTCGGTCAAGCGCGTTTCCGTGAAACCTCTCGGGACGGAAAACGAGACGACGTCAGCCGATTGAGCAGAGATGCGTGTTCCGCCTTAACGACGAGACGGGAGTGCGCTGATTTCCTGGAATCCGTATTAGAAGGGCGTAATGAAACCCTTGACCACGCGAGGGGCCAAGCTATAATCGCTTAAGCGAATATGAAAGGCGCTCAGTGTTCCAGCCGCGTTGACCTTGCCTTTCGGGCTTTTTCCGATCGGACTCGCCTGCGCATTCTCAACCTGTTGCGTGGCGGCGAGCTGTGCGTGTGTGATCTGATCAGCGTTTTGGGTGTGCCGCAGGCAAAGGTGTCGCGGCACTTGGCCTACCTCCGGCGGTCCGGGCTGGTGCGGGCGCGGAAGCAGGGGCTTTGGAGCTATTACAGCTTGACCGAAGCAAAAGGCGTGTTCCACGCAAAACTATTGGAATGTCTCACCTGTTGCTTCGTAGACGTGCCTGAACTCGCGAGCGATGCGGCTCGGCTGGGCCGACAGGGCCGATGTGGGCCGAACTGCTGCGACTGACGAGCGTTTTTTTAGGCGGCTATATTCGCCCGAACGAATGGAGATGACGACGATGGGCAAGCCGATCGCGCTGGTGCTGTGCACAGGCAACTCGTGCCGAAGCCAGATGGCGGAAGCGTTTCTACGAAAATACCAGGGTGACCGGTACGACGTTCATAGCGCGGGCACCGACCCCAAGGGAGAGGTGCATCCGCTGGCCGTCCGTGTGATGGACGAGGTCGGCCAGGACATCACCGGCCAGAGGCCGAAGTCGTCGGACGCGTATCTCGGAAAGCTGCCGGTGCGCCACGTCCTGATCGTCTGCGACAACGCCAACCAGACGTGCCCGCGCACCTGGCCGGGCGCGTTTACGCGCAGCTTTGTCCCGTTCGACGACCCCGCCCACGCCACCGGGACTGAGGCCGAGCAGTTAAAAGTGTTCCGCCGAGTACGGGACGAGATCGACGCGACCATGAAGACGTGGACGCCAAAAGACGCCGACTGATACGGATGGTGATTGATCCTCGCGCGAGTTCAGGGCCGCTGAAGCGGCCCTGCCGGCTGGACAATTGAAACGTGACGCGCACGGATGAATCCCGATCCGTATGAGAAGCGATTTTGCGAAGCCGCGTCGCTCGTCCCTGGAGATTTGGTCGAACGTTGCTCGTTTCCGCCGAAGCGGCGGAGAAGGATTCTAATGTCTGAAACCATCAAAGATGTCGTTCGATCGAAGTACGGCGCGACCGCGACGAGCGGGCTTTCCAGCGAAAATGCCGGCGTCCGCGCCGTCGCCGAGGCGTTCGGTTATACGCCGGAAGAACTCGCGGCGATCCCCGCCGAGGCGAACATGGGGTTGTCGTGTGGAAACCCCACGGCGTCCGCGTCGCTGAAGCCGGGCGAAATCGTCCTCGACCTCGGGTGTGGCGGCGGTCTGGATGTTTTCCTTTCGGCACAAAAAGTCGGCCCGACGGGCAAGGCCATCGGCATCGACATGACCCCTGAAATGGTCGCTTTGTCGCGGAAAAACGCGGAGAAAGCGGGGCTCGCCAACGTCGAATTCCATCAGGCGACGATCGACCGGCTGCCGCTGCCGGACGGGTCAGTGGACGTCGTCATCAGCAACTGCGTCGTCAACCTCGCGCCCGACAAGCCGGCCGTGTTCCGCGAGATCGCGCGCGTGCTGAAATCGGGTGGGCGGCTCGCGGTGAGCGACATCGCGCTGAAGAAGGACCTGCCCGCGGAAGTCGGCAACAGCCTGATGGCGTACGTCGGCTGTATCGCCGGCGCCATTCGCATCGACGACTACCGGAGCGGGCTCGCCGCCGCCGGTTTCGCCGAGGTTGTGATCATCGACAGCGGTACTGATCTAGGCGCGTACAGCAAGGTGGAGAACCAGGCCGGCTGCTGCTCGCCGCCGGTGTCGTCGGCCACGCTTCCGGTCGCCCAAGCCGCCGGTTGCTGTGGGGGCGGCACGGAAGACGTGAAGCTGCATGACGGCTTGAAGGAACTACTCCGCCGATACGACCTGAACGAATTCGCCGCGAGTGTGAAGGTTTACGCGATGAAGCCTAAAACAGCATGACGTTCAACCGTTCATGCGACCGTTGCCCCCGAACACCTGCCCGGGTCTATTCAAAAATATTCGTGCGTGAACGGCAATGGTCCCCGCGCGAAGACGTCGAGGAGTTTCGAAGCGTTCGCGTCGGATGAAGTCGCTAGGCCCAGCCGAACGGCTTCGGAAGCGGTCAAATCGCCGGTCACGACGGCGGCCCACGTCGTGTCTCGACACTCAAACTGGGCTTCGCCTTCGGTCGTCGACACACTCGCCCGGCCGTCGCTGATGTCGATCCACAGGCGCGCCGCGTGGTCCCCGGTTTCGTGGATCGTGACCGCGACGTTGCCTCGCACCTCCGGCGGGAGCCGCATCGCTTCGATGAAACGCTTGTGATCGAGAATCCGCAACTGCATCCGCGTGTGCGGGCGACATTCCGGCGTCGGGTGGTTTTTGTTGTCGCGGTGCGTAATCTGCGACTCGCGGAGTAGCCGGTTGAGCTGCAAGTCGGCGGGGAGCGTGACGACCGCGCGGCTGTACTGGTCTCGCAGACTGCCGAGAAAATGAAGCTGACGTTTTAACGCCGCGAAGTCTTCATACCCGGCTTCGACGACGCGCAGCGTGTCGCTGCCGTCGGATTCGTGAACGTGTTCGAGCCTCATCCAACCTCGGATCGGGCCGGCGTTATCGGCGCGATCGACGACCATCATCCCATCACCGCCGTGCTTCACATACCACGCCCAAACGTCCGCCGGCCGCTCCATCTCACACTGCCCCGCCCCGGCCACGCGCTGGCGGCACGTGACGAGTTCCGCGAGATCACCTGGCTCGTAATAGCGCACGCCGCCGGACAAACCCTGCGGGAAAATGCTAATCGGCAAGGTCCAGGCGCACCGCCGTTCCATGATGCCGTAGCCGAAGTGTTCGTAAAATGATCCGCGAAACGGCATGAGCGCGGATACGACTTGCTCCCGCTCGCGGGCCAGGCGGATCGTCTCATTCATGATCTGAGTGGCGATTCCCGCCTCTCCCCCCGGCATCCCCGCCACCGACCCGACCGACCCGCGCCGGGCCGTCTTGATCGTGCCGACCCACGCCACGCCCTGACACGGCACCACCCCGCCGCGTACCCACATCCGCAGTGAGAGGCTTGTCGCCGTTCCCACGGCCCGCCCGTCGCGCTCGGCCAGCAGGCAATCGCCGGGCAGAATGCGCGGATCGTCCCGCAGACGTTCGCGGAAGCGGTCGAG
>JBKJRK010000483.1:0-4464 GCA_046593135.1 Tepidisphaeraceae bacterium
CCCGCCGAATTTTTCGAGCCGCGGCGGTGGCGCCTCGACGAGAAAACCCGGCGGGCGGCCTTCGTCGCTTGCATTAGCCAGTTCTGTCGCAGCCAGATGATGTGCTTTTCCGAACAGGCGGACTGGCACAAGCTCAAGATCATCCACTGCGGCGTGAACCCCGCCGATTACCTTCCGAAATCCTCCACCGACCCCCTCGAATCGGGCGGCCGGCTACTGTTTGTCGGGCGCCTGGCCGGCGTGAAAGGGGTGCCGGTCTTGCTCGAGGCCCTGGCAAAGGTTCGCGCCGAGTGTCCGAACGTTACGCTCCGCATCGCCGGCGACGGGCCCGACCGCGCCGGCCTCGAATCCCTCGCTGCTCAGTTGGGGATCTCACAAAGCGTGCAGTTCCTTGGCTACCAGACACAGTCTCAGGTTCGCGCTCTGCTGCGGGAATCCGACGCCTTCGTGATGGCCAGCTTCGCCGAGGGGGTTCCGGTCGTACTGATGGAAGCGATGGCGTCGGGCGTTCCGGTCGTCAGCACCCACGTCGCCGGCGTGCCGGAACTCGTCGAAGACGGAATCAGCGGCTTGCTCGTCCCGCCGGGCGATGCGAACGCGATCGCGGCACGCGTCCTCACGCTTCTGAGCGACCCCACGCTGCGCGAACGCTTGGCGACAGCCGGGCGAGACAAGGTCGCGCGCGAATTCAATCTTCAAACCGAAACAAGCCGGCTCGGCGCCGCGTTTTACGAGACGCTGGCGGGACGCGATGCCGCCACCCGACCCGACGGGAGTGACAACCCTGAGAAAATTTCTAGCGAAACAACCGCCGGTTCGGTGGTCAAATGCGCGTGAGAAATGTATATGTCGGATAATGTAGTCGCGTTCGGAGATTCGGGCACGCGTAACGGGTTTCGGGAACGAGTCTCCGCGCCGCGTAGCACGATCCAGCCGATGGACTCCACCGATACCGCCGACATTCCTTCGCCGCGAGTCCGACCGGCGCCCGAGGTGCCGCGCCGGTACGCGCTCGTGACGCCGTGCCGTGACGAATCGAAGTTCGCCCGCCGGACGCTCGACGCGATATTGAACCAGACGATTCGCCCCGCGATTTGGGTGATCGTGGACGACGGCTCGAAGGATTCGACGCCCGCCATCCTCGCCGAGTACGCAGAGAGGGTGCCGTGGATCAAAGTGATCCGGCGGCAGGACCGCGGCGACCGCAAGCTGGGCGGCGGCGTGATTGACGCGTTTTACGCCGGCTACGACACGATCAACCCCGCCGACTACGACTACGTCTGCAAGCTCGACCTCGATCTCGATTTGCCCCCCCGCTATTTCGAGCGGCTTATGCAGCGCATGGAAGCCGAGCCGCGCCTCGGCACCGCCAGCGGCAAGCCATTCTTCGTCGAACCCGGCACCGGCCGCGCCGTCGACGAGATGTGCGGCGACGAAAACTCCGTCGGCATGGTGAAATTCTATCGGACCGCCTGCTTCGCACAGATCGGCGGGTTCGTCCGCGAGCTCATGTGGGACGGCATCGACTGCCACCGCTGCCGCCTGCTCGGCTGGCTCGCCGCCAGCTATCACGACGCCGACCTCCGCTTCGAGCACCTGCGACCGATGGGCACGAGCCACAAGAACTGGTGGACCGGCCGGGTAAGGCACGGCGTCGGGCAATACTTTATGGGGACGATCCCCGCCTACATGCTCGCCAGCGCGGTGTTCCGCATGTTTCACCCGCCGGTCTTCGTGGGCGCCGTCGCGATGAGTTGGGGCTACGTCCGCAGCCTGCTGCAGCGCAGGCCCCGCTACGGCGACGCGACGTTCCGACAATTCCTCCACAGCTACCAGTGGAACTGTCTGCTGAAAGGCAAAGCCCGCGCCACAGCCGAGGTTAACGAACGCCAAAAGAGCGCCTGGCGACCCCCGACTACTCCTGCACCTGCCCGCGCCTGAAAAGTCCCCGTTTACAATCCACGCGTGAGAATCGCCCGACGTCTTGTGCGAATTCCATCTGATTCCCTCGCCAAAACCTCTCCGGTTTCGCCGCCGCCCACAGGGCGGCAGGTCACGCTTGACGGGCGAAAAACAACTAGAATCCGTATTACCGACGAAGCGAAACGGCCTCTAGGACGGGCGGGCTGTCCTGCACCTGCCCCACTTCGTCTTCTGCGTCTTGAAAACAAGTGTTCACCGCGGTGACGAGCTTGGAAAACCCGCTGTGGCCATACGACTCCCCGTGCCACGTCGCCAGCCCTGCGAGCCGCTCGACTTCCCGTTCGCGGGACGTTCCGTAAAATGCGACCCACGCTCGGCCGCGCGACGCCCAACGTCGGCGCACCGTGCTGCAATTCGGCTCGTTGTAGAGCGACGGGTTCAACGCTTCGTTAAAATGATCGCTGACGAACGGCCGCAGAAACACCGCCGCCGCCCGAGCGCCGGGTGAGCCGTCTGGGCTTGCCACGATCACACGCTCAAGCGTGCTCTCGGCCGAGTTGCGCTGCCATTGGCCGTCGCGTACGACAAACAACGGCGGGCGGACTCGCCCGGCTTTCGCGCCGTCGACTCCGAACGCAGACTCTTCGAGCGTTCCGACGCGGACTTCCCGCGTGAGATTAAGATAAAATTTTAGCCCGGCGTAATTCGCCGCGAGGTCCGCGTTGGAATAAACGCCCACAAGCAACAACCCGAAAAACCCGCGCTCCTGCCCGACGCCTTCGCGGACGGCCCTTTTCAACGCATCGGATTCGAATTTTCCGCGGGACTCGGCGTGAATGAAAACCTTAAAGTAGTCGTATCCCTGCTGGAATAAATGTCCGATCTTGTCGACCCCGCAGTAAACGCCGTAGACGTTTACCGTCGGCGACAGCTCCATCAGAAACAGCGACCGTCCAAACGGCGAAGCGCCATACGCGCCTTTGCCGCACGTCATCTCCTGCCGCGAGGGCATCACTTGAAAACGATGCTTACGGACCCATCGCTCGATTTTGCATTCCGGCAGCCCCGGACCGGCCAGCTCCCTGTACACCTCGCGCACGAGCGCGCCTTCGCTCAACTCCGCGGCGGCCGCGCGCAGATGATGCCGCCGCCAAAACCCGCTCTCTCTGGCCGCCTTCGCGGCATGATTCGCCGCGCGCGTGTTGAGACGCGCGACAGCCTTGTCGATCCGGTGCGAAACCTCGTCGGCGAGTTCGGGACCGACGTCGGCAAGAGGCTTGGGGGGAACAGTGAATTGATCCGTCTCGAGCGCGCCGGCGGGACGAAGGCCAAATGTCGCGCGGTCGCCGGAAAACGGCAGCGGTGCAACCGCCAGTGCCCACAGCAGAAAATGCACACCCCTCTGGCGGTCCATACACTCACGTCCCCTTATCTCGAAAAGGCCGTTGGGCTCCGGGCAACCGCGTCGGCCACGCGTTCCACGTGCGTCGCGTGAAATGGCGCCGGCAGCGCCGACGGGTCAAACCAATCGACCGCCGACGTCTCGTCGCTCAAGGCCGGCGTGCCGCCGGCGACCGCACATTCAAACGCAAGCGAAACGTATGCCACGACGTCGCCGTTCGGATACGTGATGGTGGTCTGGGCAGGATGGGAGTAAACGCCGGTGAGGCGAACGACGGTGACGTCGTAACCGGTTTCTTCCCGCACTTCGCGGACGATGGACTGTTCGGCCGTTTCCCCCGCCTCGATCGCCCCGCCCGGCAGACACCACCGCCCGTTGTCCGTTCGCCGATGAAGCAGAACGCGGCCTTCGGCATTGAACGTCACGGCACAAGCGGTCGCGCGACGAAGACGTTTGGGATCGGGAGCTGGCATGGAGTGCAATTGTAGAAGGCCGACTGTTATTTCAAACCTTGTTACCGAAACAAGCGGCCGCTCGACTGTCTCGCGTTTCCCCTTCCGCGCGGGTCGCGGCTAAACTCTGCGGAAATGTCCACATGGCTTATCATCGTCATTACCGCCGCGGCGACCTACCTTCTTTCGCTGATCGTGCGCGTGCTTACGTCGCGTGAGAAAAAGATCGAGCACGAGATCGAAACGCTTTACTCGGTCGAGGACCCGCAGTTTTTTCAGGGCATGGGGGCGCTTCTCCCGCCGAACATCCTGCCGGGAAACAAAATCACACGCCTCACCAATGGCGACGAGATTTTCCCCGCGATGCTGTCGGCGGTCGCGTCGGCGCGGGCGACGATCACTTTTGAAACCTTCATCTATTGGGCCGGCGACATCGGCCGCAAGTTCGCCGACGCGCTCATCGAACGGTCGCGTGCCGGGGTCCGGGTTCATGTCCTGCTGGATTGGCTCGGCGCGAACAAGATGAAGCTCGAGCTGATCGAGGAGATGACGGCGGCCGGCATCGAAGTGCAACGGTACCACCCTTTGCGGTGGTACAACGTCCGGCGGGTCAACAACCGCACGCACCGCAAGCTCCTGGTGGTGGACGGCACTGTCGGTTTCACCGGCGGCGTCGGGATCGCGGAC
>JBKJRK010000029.1:0-3562 GCA_046593135.1 Tepidisphaeraceae bacterium
CCGGCGAAAGCATCCATACCAGCTTCGTCGCCTACGACTCCCTCGGAACGCCGCTGACCGTCGACGTCACCGCCGTCCTGGAAACCAAGGCCGATACCGGCAACGTCTGGCGATTCTTTGCCGAATCGGGCGACGACACCGACCCGAGCATCGTGCTCGGCAACGGAACCCTCACGTTCGGCAACGACGGCCGGCTCATCGACAGCACGGGCACGACGGTCACCCTCGACCGCGCCAGCACGGGCGCAACGTCGCCGACGAGCATGAAGCTCGATTTCGACTCGATGACTTCACTCACCGACGGCCAATCGGAAATGGTCATGACCGGGCAGGACGGCTCGCCGCTCGGTTCTCTTCAATCGTTCTCAATCGGCGCCGACGGCACGGTCAGCGGCGCGTTCAGCAATGGCAAGACCCGTTCGCTCGCGCAGATCGCGGTCGCGACGTTCGACAATCCCAACGGCCTGATCGACAACGGCGGCAACCTCCTCACCGAGGGTTCGAACAGCGGCGTCGCCGTCATCAGCGCACCGCTGTCGCTCGGCGCCGGCGCAATCCGGTCCGGCTCGCTGGAATTGAGCAACGTCGATCTCTCGAAGGAGTTCATCAACATGATCATCTCGTCCACCGGCTTCTCGGCCTCCAGCCGGGTCATCACCACGAGCGACCAGTTGCTGACCGAATTGTTGAACTCCGCGAGGTAACGAAACAAGCACGGCGCGACGGCAGGAAGCCCCGCGCCTCACGACATAGCCCTCGCGGCAGGTGTTTATTCTGCTGTCGCGGGGGCATTTTAATAGGAAGTTGTCAGTTGCCAGTCGTCAGTTGCCAGTGACGCAGAGGTTTGCTTTCTACCGGCAACTGACAAACTGGCAACTGGCAACTGCTTCACATGATCGCCCTCACCCGCCTGAACGGACAAAGCTTCGTCATCAACGCCGAGAAGATCCGTACCGTCGAGGCGACGCCGGACACGGTGGTCTGCACCGACGCGGGGGACAAGCTGATGGTCCGGGAGTCGCTGGTTGAGGTGATGAAGCGGGCGATCGAGTATGCCCGGCTCATCCGCCGCCCGGTGACTGAGTAGTTTTCCTCACGTTCCGGCGATTCCTGCACCCTCCCCGGCACACTTCCCCAAAGGCGCATCCCTACTTTGCCGATACTGACTGAGGTCGGTCCGTTCACGTCGCCGCTTATCGGACGGTTCGGTCGCGTCAAAGGGAAGGATGAAGCGCCATGTCCGAGAAGGCTGAAAAGAAACCCGAGACGGCTCCCGCCGCAGCCGCCCCCGCAAAAAAAGGCGGGTTGCTGTCGAAGACACCGGTGATGCTCGGGGGGGTGATGCTCCTCGAGGCGGCGGTCTTGTTCGCCGGGTTCAAGTTTCTCGGGTCGGGTCCGAAGTCGGCCGGCGCCGATGTCCTCACCGAAACAGTCGATCCGCACGCCGCCAAGGACGCCCACGGCAACCCCATCCCCGGCGGCGCTGCCTCCAAGCAAAAGACCGCCGAGCTCAAAGTCCTGGAATTCAAGGCTCAAAATAAGCAGTCGGGCCGCACCTTCATCTACGACGTGAGCGTGTACCTCGTTACCAAGACCGAATTCAAGGAGCAGGTTCAGGAGATAATTACGGCGCGCGAGGCCTTGATTAAGGACCGCATTCGTACCATCATTGCACAGAATGATCCGGAGAAGCTGGGAGGCGGCTCCGAACCAGGGCTCGAGACTTTACGTAGGCAAGTAAAGCATCAGCTCGATGAGATCGTCGGTGATGGGATGGTCGAAGAGGTGCTGGTGCCGAGGTGTATTCCGTTTCGCACAGACTTCTAAGCCGGAAGCGTGTGTGAGCATCTCGCCGATGGGGTATTTTGCACCACGTGGTCGTCTCGCGGCAAGTTGTTCATTTCAGGTCCGCCAGTCATTCGCCAAGGATGGTGAAGCATGGCCGAATCAAATCCCCAGGATGATGTCGCTCCGGCGGGCACAGCGCCCCCGGTTCCGGACGACGGCGGTACGCCGCCTGCGCCCGCTACAGATGCCCAAGAGCCTTCGCTCGACTCGTTCTCAATTGACGAACTGCTGAATCAGGCCAGTTTCGACGACCCCTCCAAGCTGCAAAATCCTTCCGGTGACGCGGCCGCCGCGATGGCGGGCGAGGAATTTAAGCTCCCGAGCTTTCAGCAGGTCATGCAGGACGCGCAGGCGTCGAGCATCGACCTGTTGCGCGACGTCGAGCTCAACGTGAAGATCGAACTCGGCCGGTCGCGCATGATGGTCGAGGACGTGCTGAAACTGTCCGAAGGTTCGGTCGTCGAACTCGACAAGCTCGCCGGCGACCCCGTCGACGTGTTTGTGAACGACCGTCTCGTCGCCCGCGGCGAAGTGCTGGTGCTGAACGACAATTTCTGCGTCCGCGTCAACGAGATCGTTGCCGGGGCGAAGGAAGAGGCGATGTGACGAGGCGCACCCCGCAAAAACTGGGTCCGACCGTCGCGGCGATCGCCGTCGCGACGCTACTGGTATTGTCCGGTGTTTTGCGGGCGGAACAAACGCCGCCGGCGCAAAGTGACACGTCGCGCGCCGCCGCCCATTCCGTCTCACCGCGTGGCCCCATTGAGAAAGAACCGCTCCGCCGGACGGCGCCCGGCGCGGCGGCGACGGCCGGGCCTTCGACGCAGAAGGCCGCCGCGCGAGCGCCCGCGGCGGGCGGGTTTGAAGTCGGGCGCGTGGCGACTGCCCTCGCAGTTGTCGTCATTCTCATCTTGCTGCTCCGCTGGATTGCCAAGCGATTTTTTGGCGTCGCGGGGGTTCAACGATCCAGCCGGGCGGTGCAGGTCTTGTCCCGTTCGCCGCTCTCGCCACGCCAACAGCTTGTTCTCCTTCGCGTCGGTCGCCGGCTCCTGGTAGTCGCCGACGGCGGGGGGCAGATGAATACGCTCAGTGAGATTACCGACGCGGACGAGGTGGCCGCGCTGCTCGGGCAGATTCAGGACGATCATTCGCAACGTGCGACAAGATCGTTCGGAAGCCTTTTCGGAAAGATGCGCAAGACCTACGACGTCGATCCAGACGCCGCCGACGCCGCCGACGCCGCAGAAACCGCGGAAGCCGAGCCGATGGAAGTTGGCGGCCGCATGAGCGAGCGGCGGGAAGAAGATGATGACGCTGCCGTCGTGTCGACGCGGCAGGAGTTGATTGGATTGATGGATAAAGTGAAGACGCTGTCGCGCCAATTCAAAAGCCACTGACCGCCGCCACGGATGGCGCGGGCTTGGCTGATGACGGCGTGGGTTGAATTAAAGACGCAGGAGACGCGATGAGAACGGATGCTCACGCAAGTTCATTTCGCCGCACGGCACGTCGCGTGTCGCTATTGCTGCTGATCGTACTATCGGCACGAGGCGGCGCGTCGGCCCAGGAAATCGAGACGAATCAGCCGCTTCAGGTGAATCAGCCCGCCCGCGTCGAAGGTCCGACTCGCATCGACAAGCCCTCGCCCGTTCAATCCGAACCCGCACCAGCCGCTGCTTTGCCTGCGGTGGCGCTGCCTTCGGCGGGATTCTCG
>JBKJRK010000355.1:0-2665 GCA_046593135.1 Tepidisphaeraceae bacterium
CGGAGGGCGGCGCAGGTGTCGGTGGTGAAAAACGGGTTGCCCGTGCCCGCGGCAAGGACGATGGCCCGGCCCTTCTCCAGGTGCCGGATGGCGCGACGCCGGATGAACGGCTCGGACACGCTGTGAATGCTGATGGCCGACAGGACACGTGTCGGCTGGCCGAATTTCTCCATCGTTTCCTGAAGCGCAAGGGCATTGAGCACCGTCGAAAGCATGCCCATGTAGTCGGCGGTGGCGCGGGGAATGTGGCCGTTCTCGGCGAACGTGGCGCCGCGGATGAAATTGCCCCCGCCGACGACGATGGCGAGCTGCACGCCCATTTTCGCGACGGCGACGCACTGGTTCGCAATGTTCTCCAGCTCCAACGCCTCGATGCCGAAGCCGCCCTCGTGGCAAAAGCCTTCCCCGCTGATTTTCAGAAGGACGCGCTTGTAAACAGGACGTTGGCCTTCGGGCATAGTGGTCGGGATTATAGCGATGGACGGCCGGTTGTCTGCGGTGCGGGATCAGATGCGGTTGCGCGAAATGTGTCCGGCACGGAATGCGAGCCGATCTTGCGGGCGGCCTTTACAACAGGCCACGAACCACGGACAACTGACCCAACGTATGAGCATCGCCCTGATCGGCTATCGCGGCAGCGGAAAAACGACGACCGGCCGCCGGCTCGCGGACCGGCTGTGGCACCCGTTTGTCGACTCCGACGACTTGATCGTCCGCAAGGCCGGCAAGACCATCCACGAAATTTTTGCCGAACGCGGCGAGGCCGGATTCCGCGACCTGGAAGCGGCGGTGGTTGCCGAGGTGTGCAAGCTGCCGGAACACGTCGTCGCGCTCGGCGGCGGGGCGGTCGTCCGGGAAGAAAATCGACGGGCCATCAAGGACGCGGGGATGAAGGTGATTTATCTCCACTGCGATCCTGAAGAACTCGCCAACCGCATCGCCTCCGACCCCGACTCCGCCGTGACACGTCCGAGCCTGACGGCACTCGGCGGCGGCGTCGACGAAATCCGTGCAGTCCTTGCGGAGCGCGAGCCGATCTACCGCGCCGTCATGACCGCGGAACTCGACGTGACCCATCTCAGCCCGCAGGACGCGGTCGTTTACATCAGCCGCCTCGTATAGCGACCGCGCATGGCCCAACACGCTATCTACATCGCATTCGTCTTCGCCTTGGGCGCGTGCGTCGGGAGCTTTCTCAACGTCGTCGTCTGGCGCCTGCCGCGCGTCGAGCATAAAGAAGGCGAAGGCATCCTTCGCAGCTTCTACCGCTCCTATCGTGCGCTGTCTTTCCCGGGGTCGCACTGCCCGAAATGCGATAAGCCGTTGAAGTGGTATGACAACCTGCCGGTCGTCGGGTGGATCAAGCTGGCGGGTAAGTGCCGGTTTTGCCGCGAGCCGATTTCGCCCCGATACCCGATCGTCGAGGCGATCACGGGGGCGATTTTTGTTTTTTATTACGTGATGTACTTCATCTACCACGTTGGCCCCTGTCCGACCGTCGCGACGACGCCGGCGACGTTGACCGTCCCGCGCGACCTGTGGGTTTACTTTCTTTACATGGCCCTCGCGGCGGCACTGCTGGCGGCAAGCCTGATCGACGCCGAGTTGTTCATCATTCCGCTGGAAATTCCGTACGTTATCGCCGTGATCGCATTCGTCGTTCATGCGATCTTCGGGCATCCGAACCTGCCGGGCGCGGTGAACCTTGTCGATCTCTCCGGCTTGCCCACCGTGGCAAACGCCCTGGCGGCCGGTGGCTTGGTCGGACTCGCGATCAGCCTGCTTTTGTTTTGGCGCGGGATCATCCCGATCAGCTTCCCGAAGGGCGAGCCCATTCTCGAGGTCGACCGGCCCGCGCTCGAGGCCGAGATGCGAGCGGCAAAGCGGGAAGGCAAGGCGATCGAGTACTACGCCGAGCTGCCGCCGAACTACACCAAGCCACAAATCCGCGCCGAAATTCGCAAAGAAATTGTCTTTCTCATGCCGCCGATGGCGTGTGCCGTGCTGTGGATGATCCTGACGACCCGCGTGGACGCCGTCGGCTGGGTGTGGGCGCAAGTGACGCACGCTGACGCCGTCACGTCGCTGCTCGGGTCGGTGCTGGGGGCACTGGTGGGCGCCTGGCTGGTGTGGGTGGTTCGCATCCTCGGGACCTTGGGCTTCGGGCGGGTGGCGATGGGATTGGGCGACGTCCACCTGATGTTCGGCGTCGGGGCGGTCATCGGCACCGGACCGGTCGTGATCGCATTTTTCCTGGCGCCGTTTTTCGGGATTCTGCTGGCGGTTTATCGGATGCTCTCCCGAAAACATCAGGAACTGCCGTACGGGCCGTATTTGAGTTTGGGGACGGGCGCGGTGATGTTACTTTATTGCCCGATCGCCGACTATTTCCGGCCGGGCCTCACCGTGCTGATGGAAATGCTGACCGGCAATTGAACACGACGGGACGGACGGCATGTGGCTCAAGATCAAAGTCTGGACGAAGGTCGTGCTGTTCGGGTTGCTCACGCTGTACGTGCTGATCTTCCTGCTGAAGAACACGGGGCGGCCGGTCGAGTTCTGGTACTGGTTCGGCTACGCGCCGCAGATGCCGGTGCTCGTGCTGGTTCTTTCCGCGTTTGCCGTGGGCGTGGTCGGCACGATCCTGCTGCGCACGACCTTTCAA